>NZ_JBEXJK010000112.1:0-21162 GCF_040609095.1 Kitasatospora sp. NPDC004799 | reverse complement strand
GGCGCTGGGCGGGGGTGACCATGGCGGCGGCCAGCACCTCGGCCTCGGGGTGGAGCCGCGCGGGGTCGGTGAGCACGCCGCTCTGCTGGAGGGTGTGCAGCAGCGTGGCGAGCACGGCCCGGTCGAGCCGGGCGCCGAACTCGCGGACCTGCTCGGCGGTGACGCCGATGCCGTACTTCCAGGCGGCGGCCGAGGCGGCCTCGGCGTCGGCGCGCAGCCGGCGGTCGGCGGCCTCGGTGTCGCTGTCCGGGGCGCGGACGTGGGCGAGGACGGCGCCGAGCGCGTCGACGGCGGCGTACACGTCCTCCTGCCGGGGCTCGGGGCCGACGTGCAGGACCAGGCGCAGCGAGCCCAGGTCGTAGGCGTCGAGAGCACCGGACGTGCCGAGCCCGGGCTCCCGGCTGAGCCGCCAGAGCAGGGCGGAGGGCAGGCTGAGGTGGGTGGCCCGGGCGGCGGCGACGGCGGCGAGCTGCTGTGCGGGCCGCTGGTCGGGGTCGCCGCAGTGGACGGTGCCGCCGGCCAGCAGGGTGGCGAGGGCGAGGTCGACGGCGAGGTCGGTGACCGGGTGCAGCACGGTGTGCCGGATCGGGGGCGGGCCGAGGACGCCGGCCCAGTGGCGCAGCCGCTGCTCGGCGGCGCGGGCGGCGGCGGGCGGCAGCGCGGCGTGCTCGGCGACGTGCCGGGCGAGGGCCCGGGGCAGGCCGCCCGGCGGTGAGACGCCGAGCAGCAGGCCGATGCCGCTGATCGCGCGCCCGTCGGCGACGACGGCGGGTCGGTCGCCGAGTTGGCGCAGCGCGCTGACCAGGGCGGGAGTCGTGGGCACGGTGATCACTCCGGGGTGCGGGTCGGAACCGCACTACTGAACCACGGGGCCGGGGCGGGGGAGGCCGCCGGCGGGTCAAGCTTCCGTAATGATTTTCATATCGGAAAGCCAAGCTGTCGAGCGGGCGCTGTCGCGAGGTCGACCCGTGATCGCCATGAGGCCGCCGCCAAGTGGTCGGAACCGTACATTCCGGCGGGCCTGCGCGATCCCTTGACAGGTGGTTCGGGTACTGGATCAATGGAGCGGAGCACCCCTGACCGAACGATCGGTAGGCCTTTTCGAACGGCCCCGACCGGGCAGCGCAGAGCAGCGAAGGAGCGACGATGACCGGCACCGCACCCGTCCCGCGCCGACACCTCGGGGAGCCCCTGCCGCCGGAGCTCCTGGACGCCGGCGAGCGGATGGCGCCGGACGAGCTGCGCGCCCACCAGCTCACCCGGCTGCGGGCCACGCTGCGGCACGCGTACGACAACGTCGAGCTCTACCGCCGCAAGTTCGACGCCGCCGGGGTCCGCCCCGAGGACTGCCGCACCCTGGGCGACCTCGCCCGCTTCCCCTTCACCACCAAGGCCGACCTGCGCGAGGGCTACCCCTTCGGCATGTTCGCCGTCCCGATGGAACGGGTCCGCCGGATCCACGCCTCCAGCGGCACCACCGGACTGCCGACCGTGGTCGGCTACACCGACGGCGACCTCTCCCTGTGGGCCGACGTGGTCGCCCGCTCGATCCGCGCAGCCGGCGGCCGGCCCGGCCACAAGGTGCACATCGCCTACGGCTACGGGCTGTTCACCGGCGGCCTGGGCGCGCACTACGGCGCCGAGCGGGCCGGCTGCACCGTCATCCCGGCCTCCGGCGGCATGACGGCCCGCCAGGTGCGGCTGATCCTGGACTTCGAGCCCGAGATCATCATGGTCACCCCGTCCTACCTGCTGACCCTGCTGGACGAGTTCGAGAAGCAGGGCGTCGACCCGCGCACCACCTCGCTGCGGATCGGCATCTTCGGGGCCGAGCCCTGGACGGAGGAGATGCGGCGCGAGATCGAGGACCGGCTCGACCTGCACGCCGTCGACATATACGGCCTCTCCGAGGTGATCGGCCCCGGCGTCGCGCAGGAGTGCGTGGAGACCAAGGACGGGCTGCACATCTGGGAGGACCACTTCTACCCGGAGATCGTCGACCCGCTGTCCGATCGGCTGGGGGCCGACGAGGTGCTGCCCGACGGCGAGGGCGGCGAACTGGTCTTCACCTCGCTCACCAAGGAGGCGCTGCCGATCGTCCGCTACCGCACCCGCGACCTCAGCCGGCTGCTGCCCGGCACCGCGCGGCCGGCCTTCCGGCGGATGGAGAAGGTCACCGGGCGCAGCGACGACATGATCATCCTGCGCGGGGTGAACGTCTTCCCGACCCAGATCGAGGAGGTCCTGCTGCGCACCCCGCACGTCGCGCCGCATTTCCAGCTGCGGCTCGGCCGGCGGGGGCGGCTGGACCACATGACCGTCCGGGTGGAGGCCCGCCCGGAGGCCTCCACCGAGCAGCGGGAGGCGGCGCGGGCGGAGATCGTCCGGGCGGTGAAGGACGGGGTCGGGATCACGGTCGCGGCCGAGGTGGTGGACCCGTACACGCTGGAGCGCTCGGTCGGGAAGATCAAGCGGGTGGTGGACGAACGAGGGTGAACGGGGCCGAAGGGGAGTGAGCGGGGACGAACCCGGCCGGGAGCGGCGGGCGTTGCCGCCGGTGCGCCCCGCTGCGGGCCCTATGCTGCGGGGCATGTCGAGTGAGCTGCGCACCCTTCAGCCCGCCGAGGACCTCGCCTTCATCCGGCGGGAGACCGAGCTGAAGCCCGTCCCCTTCGTGCCCGAGATCGACCTGCACATGGCCGAGGACGCCATCACCCTGTGGGAGAGCACCGAGCGGGCGCGCGGGGAGGCCGGGCTGCCGCCGCCGTTCTGGGCGTTCGCCTGGGCGGGCGGGGTGGCGGTCGCCCGCTACGTGCTGGACCACCCCGAACTGGTCGCGGGCCGACGGGTGTTGGACGTGGCGGCCGGTTCCGGGCTGGTCGGGGTGGCCGCCGCGCTGTGCGGGGCGGCGGAGGTGCGCGCCGCCGAGATCGACGCCTACGCGGTGGCCGCGATCGGGCTGAACGCCGAGGCCAACGGGGTGCGGGTGGACGGCGCCCTGGTGGACCTGGTGGACGGCGACGGCGGGCCCGCCGAGGTGGTGCTCGCGGGCGACGTCTTCTACGAACGGGCCATGGCCGCCCGCTTCCTGCCCTTCCTGGAGCGGGCCGCGGCGCGCGGCGCGACCGTCGTGGTCGGCGACCCGGGCCGGGCCTATCTGCCCCGGGAGCGGTTCACCGCGCTGGCGGCGTACCAGGTGCCGGTGGTCGCGGACCTGGAGGACACCGCGGTCAAGACCACCACGGTGTGGCGCCTGGGCTGACGGACCGTCGGAGGTTCCGGCCCGGGGAGCGGGCGCCGTCGCCGTCGGACCGCCGTGCCAGAATGGTTACCGGCCGGTAATCGAATGACGGCCAGTCAGTGCACCACGTACCACCGCAAGGAGTCACCCATGCGTCGACGCATTCCCGCCCTCGTCCTGACCGCGGCCCTGGCCGGCGGCGCCCTGGCGACGGTCGCCCAGGTCGCCACCGCCCAGCCCGCGGCGGCCGCTTCGCACACCGCCGACCTCAACCAGATGCGCCAGCAGGTCTACGAGCTGCGCCAGAAGGCGCTGCGGATGGACAAGGAGGGCGAGAAGGAGGCGGCCCGCCGGGCCCGTGCCCAGGCCGACGAGCTGCAGCGCAAGATCAACGCGCTGGAGAAGGCCGAGCGCGAGGCCGGCCGCCACTTCTGACGGTCGGTATCCGACCTGTGGACGGTCCACCTCGGACGGTCCACCTCGGACCGTCCACGTCCCGGCCGTCCACGGCGCGGAATTCCCGGCGGCGCGGCGGGGGCGGCTGGTAGACAGGCGCGCATGACCGACCAGATCGCCCTGCGCGCCGCCGTCCCCGCCGAGATCCCCGCCCTGCTGGCCCTCTGGGCCCGGGCCGCCAAGGGCACCAGCATCACGGACGACGAGGCGGGGGTGGCCGCGTTGCTCGCCCGGGACCCGCACTGCCTGATCGTCGCCACCCCGGCGGACGACCCGGCGACCGTCCTCGGTACGGTGATCGCCGGCTGGGACGGCTGGCGCTGCCACCTCTACCGCCTCGCCGTCGACCCCGGGCACCGCCGCCGGGGCATCGGTGCCGCGCTGCTGGCGGCCGCCGAGGAGCGGTTCGCCGCGCTCGGCGGGCGGCGCGCGGACGCCATGGTGCTGGACGACAACGCGCTCGGCCACCGCACCTGGCAGGCGGCCGGCTACGCGCCCGAGCCGCAGTGGAGCCGCTGGGTCAAGCCGCTGCCGGCCTGAGCCCCGCGTGCTGCCGGCCCGGGCCCGCGTGCTGCCGGCCGGGGCCCGCGCTGCCGGCCCGGGCCCTGACGTCCGGACCCCGCCCGTGGTCCGGGCGCCCGTCGTCCGGACGGCCGTCGAGTGCTGGCGGCCGTCCCGGGCGCGTGGTCGGCTGGGGCCGATGCGTGTGCGAACGGAACCGTTCGGATCGTCCGACGCCGTTCCGGCACACCGCGGAGCCCGCCCACCCGACAGGGGACCCACCATGACCACCACCGCGAACGGACTCAGGCTCGGCCCGCCCCAGGCGGTCGCCGACCTGCACGCCGGCCTGCCCGACTTCGAGCAGGCCCTCGCCTTCTACCACCAGCACCTGGCCCCCGACACCGCGATCGACCTGTCCGTCGCGGAGAACGTCCTGCTGTACCACCACTCGATGCAGCGGGACGTCTTCGAGAAGATCCGGCTGATCCCCGAGGCGAACATCAAGTACATGGCCCCGGTCGGCATCCCGTGGCTGCGCCAGCAGGCGGCGGACCTGCTCAGCCTGGCGTTCGGCCGCACGGTCGCGATGGACGACGTGTTCGGCTGCGCCGGGGTCTCCTCCGCGCTGGAGTGCATCGCCTTCGGGCTCATGCGGCGGCGGGGGACGGGCGGGACACCGCTCGAGCCGGGGGACGAGGTGCTGATCCCGGCGCCGTACTGGCAGGGCTTCAACTGGTCCTTCCAGGAGCGGCCCGGGCTGAGGTGCGTCCCGGTCCACCTGCCCACCCACGGCGAGGACCGCTACCGGCTCACCCTGAACCTGCTCCGCAACGCCTACGAGGCGCGGAAGGAGGCGGGGCACAACCCGCGGCTGCTCGTCCTCACCAATCCGCACAACCCGCTGGGCGTCAACTACCCCAGGGAGCTGCTCGACGAGATCTACGGCTGGGCGCTCGCGGAGACCGACCTCCACATCATCTCCGACGAGATCTACTGTCACTCCCAACTCGACAGCGGGACCACGCCGTTCACCAGCGCGGTGGCCCTGGAGGCGTACCACGGGTTCGCCGACCGGATCCACCTGGTGTGGGGCTTCGCCAAGGACTTCGGGCTGTCCGGCTTCCGCACCGGATTCGTGATCTCCCGGAACGAGGCCGTGCACCGCGCCATGCTGGGCAGCGACGACCCGGCCGAGCAGACCCGCGCACTGCCCTGGTTCTCCCCGTTCGACTCGCTGAAGACCTACGTCGTCGGGGAGCTGTTCAAGGCCACCGCCGACGGCGAGCCCTACACGACGTACGCGATGCGCGAGTACCGCACGCTGTTGAGCGAGAGCTTCCGCAGGACCAAGGCGGCCCTGGACGAGGCCGGGATCGAGTACGTCCACCGGGAGGGCGACAACGCGGCGATGTTCTTCTGGCTCGACCTCAGCGGGTACCTCGGCAAGCGCGCGCCCGGCGAGCACGTGAGCGGGCTGCCGGCCATCGGGCCGGACGGGCTCGACCCGAACGAGGAGTGGCTGTTCCGCTACCTCGCCGCCAAGCCCACCGAGGTCTCCCTGCTGCCGGGCGGGACCATGCACAACGCGGAGCCCGGCTTCTTCCGGCTCTGCTTCACCGCCCGGCTGCCCGAGGACGTCGAGGCCGCCGTGCGGCGGGTCGGCGAGGCGCTGCGGCAGCTGTCGTAGCCGGGGCGGTGCGCCCAGCCGTACGGCGAGCGGCACCAGGGGCGTCCCCGGTGCCGCTCGCCGCTGTTCGGCCCCTCGCCGCTCAGCCGCTCAGCCGCGCAGGCGGGCCAGCCAGGCCTCGACCTCGTCGGAGCGGCGCGGGAGGTCGGCGGAGAGGTTCTCGTTGCCGTCCGCGGTGACCAGGATGTCGTCCTCGATCCGCACCCCGATGCCCCGGTACTCCTCCGGCACCGTCAGGTCGTTCTCCTGGAAGTAGATGCCCGGCTCGACGGTGAGCACCATGCCCGGCTTCAGCGGGCCGTCGACGTGCTCCTCGGTGCGGGAGTGGGCGCAGTCGTGGACGTCGATGCCCAGCATGTGGCCGGTGCCCGCCAGCGTGAAGCGGCGGTGCAGGCCCAGCTCGTACACCTTGTCCGCGCCCAGGTCGCCGAACAGGCCCCAGGAGGTGAGGTGTTCGGCCAGCTCGCGCTGGGCGGCGTGGTGGAAGTCGCGGAACCGCCCGCCCGGCCGCACCGCCGCGATGCCGGCCTCCTGGGCCGCGTACACGGCGTCGTAGACCTTGCGCTGGATCTCGGTGAAGCGGCCGCTGACCGGCAGGGTGCGGGTGACGTCGGCGGTGTAGAGGTGGTTGGTCTCCACGCCCGCGTCGAGCAGCAGGAGGTCGCCGGGCCGGGCGTGGCCGTTGTTGCGCACCCAGTGCAGGGTGGTCGCGTGCGGGCCGGCCGCCGCGATGGTGCTGTAGCCCACGTCGTTGCCCTCGACCCGGGCGCGGACGAAGAAGGTGCCCTCGATCAGCCGCTCGGCGGTCGCGGAGTCGGTGCCGAGCACGCGCACCACGTCCTCGAAGCCGCGGGCGGTGGCGGCGCAGGCGAAGCGCAGCTCCTCGATCTCGAACTCGTCCTTGACCAGGCGCAGTCCGGACAGGAAGACCTCGAACTCCTCGTCGCGCTCGGCGACCGCCCGGTCCGCGAGGGCCTGCTCCACGCCCGCGTCGTGGCGGCGCAGCACCCGCACCGGGCCGGCGGCGGCGCGCAGGTCGGCGCGGACGGTGCGCACGTCCCGGCAGGGCAGGCCGAACAGCCGCTCGCTCTCGGTCAGGCTGTTGCGGCGGCCGTCCCAGAGCTCGCCGTGGTTGTCCAGCCAGAACTCGCCGTTGTCGGTGCGGGAGCGGTCGCGCAGGTAGAGCACGGCCTCGTGGCCGCTCTCCCCGGTGGGGGTGAGCACCAGGACGCCGTCCTGGGACTGGTCGCCGGTCAGGTAGGCGTAGTCGGAGGAGGGGCGGAACGGGTAGTCGGTGTCGTTCGCCCGCACCTTGGGGTTGCCGGCCGGGACGACCAGCAGCTCGCCGGGGAAGGCGGCGGACAGCTCGGCGCGACGGCGGGCGGTGTGCCCGGCCTGCGGGACCGGCTCCAGGGCGGTGCGCTCGGTGTCGGCCCAGCCCTTGGTCATGTTCTCGGCGAGTTCGTCCGTGACGCCGCGGGTCAGGCCGTTCTTCCGGTACTTGATGGGCTCGGCGGGCTCGGTCACTGCGGTCTCCAGGTGAAGGTGAGGGAAGCGCGGCGCTTCGCTACGCTGCCCCGTCCGTCGGTGTGCGTCCCGTACGGTATATCGAACAGTGCCGGGAGAGAAGGGGTTCAGCGTGACCGCTGCCGAGGAAACCGTCCGGGGCGTCCTGGCCGCCAACCTGAAGCGGGTGCGGGCCCAGCGCGGCCTGTCGCTGTCCGAGCTGTCCCGGCGGGCCGGGGTGGGCAAGGCGACGCTCTCCCAGCTGGAGTCCGGGGCCGGGAACCCGACCCTGGAGACGGTGCTCGGGCTCTCCCGGGTGCTCGGCGTGCCGATCTCCGACCTGGTGGAGGCCCGGCCCGCCGGCGAGGTCACGGTGGTGCGCGCGGCCGACACCGAGGTGTTCAGCGGACGCGGCGTCGACCTGCGGCCGCTGCGCCGGATCGAGGCCGGGGACGTGGTGTTCGAGGTCTTCGACCAGGTGGTGCGGATCGACGGCACCCAGATCTCCGGCGGCCACGGCGGCACCGAGCACACCGTCGTCCAGGCCGGCCGGCTGCGCGTCCGGGCGGGCCGCCACGAGGTGGAACTCGGCCCGGGCGACTACATCGGCTTCGACGCCGCCCTGCCGCACAGCTACACCGCCGTGAGCGGCGAGCCGGTGCGCTCGGTGCTCCTGCTGCAGCACCGCTCGGAGCAGCGCCTGCACCTCGCCGACCCGGCGGAGGGCCAGGCGCCGCCCGGCCCGGCGCCGGGGCACGGGCACTGAGGCGGGTGGTGTGTCCGCCGGGCTGATCGTTCGGTTTTCCGAACGGCTTCCCCGGCCGGGGAAATTCCCGGCCGGTTGTCGGTGGCGTGCTGCAGGATGATCGCCATGACGGATGGAATCGCATGGCTCGCCGAACCCGGGGCGATCGCCTACGGCGGCTACAGCGTGGTGCTGGCCCGGGGAGTCGAGCCGGAGGAGCTGGTGGCCCGGATCGCCGAGGGGTTCCCGGGGTGCACCGCCCGGCCGCTCGGTGAGCTCACCGCCGAGGCGCTGGCCGAGGAGTACGAGCTCGAGTTCGCCGGCGAGGTCGAGGACATCGCACTGCACCACGGCCGCACCGGCGACCTCGCCTTCGCGGTGGCGTACGGCTACTGGCAGGGCGAGCTGAGCGTCCCGCCGGCCGCCTCGCGCGGCGGCGCCGAGGTCTACCACCTGGAGTTCGAGGAGGAGAACGGCAAGCCGGTGCCGCCGTTCTTCCACGGCTACCGGGACGGTCGGAGCACCTGCTTCCTCAACCTGCACCTGGACGGCAGCTGGGGCCCCGACGGCGTGGACGGCGAGCCGGACACCGTCGCCGCCCTGACGGCCGAGCTGGCCGCCGCCGGGCTGCCCGACCACGACCGCTCGGGCGAGGACCTTCACCGCGCCTGCCTGGAGGTCCTCGGCCGCCACTTCGGTCTCACCCTGCCGCGCGCCCTGGTGCGGGAGGCGGCGTTGCCCGCCGTCCTGCTGGAGGCCTGAGCGGGGGCTGTCGGGCGGGCTGCCGGGCCGGGGTCGGTGCTACCCGCGCCCGGTGCCTGCCCCGGCCGCTTCGGCTCCCGCCGCCTCGGCGGCGTCCAGTCGGGCGGCGATGTCGCGGGCGTCCTCGTACGTGGCGGGCGCGGCGCGCAGGCCGAGTTCGTCGTGCAGCGCGCTGGCCACCTTGGAGAGCCCGCGCTTGAGGTGGCTCGCCGGGATGGACGGTTCGGCGGGGCGGTGCGCCCGGAGGACCTCGGCGTCGGCGCGCAGCTGCTCCAGGGTGAACCGGCCCCGGTTGGTCCACCAGGGGATGTCCGAGGTGACCTGGTAGGCCCAGTGCCGGCGGCAGGCCTCCTCGAGGAGGTCGCGCACGGCCTCGACGCGCTTGCGGCTGAGCCCGCCGGAGGTGTACCGGAACTGGTCGCGGTTGAGGTTGAGCAGCTTCCGGTCCTCGCCGGTCACCTGCAGCCCGGACAGCTGGTGGAGCGAGGCGGCTCGCTCGTCCGGGGCCCGCCGGGTGAGCCGGTAGCGGCCGGACTTGATGGTCAGGATGTGCTCGCCGTGCTCCTCCAGGAAGGGCAGCCACCGCAGGGACCGGTTGATCGGCTCGCCGGGCACGCCGACGATGATGAAGACGTGGACCTGGATTCCGGCGTCGTGCAGGTTCCGGAGAATGCGGCCGTAATTCGCCGGGTGGTTCCAGGGTTTCGCCTCCTGCCGCAGGGTGTCCGGATCGAGGGATTCCAGCCCGAGTTGCACGGCGCTGCAGCCGGCCTCGGCCAGCGCCCGGCAGGCCTCCGGTTTCAGCAGTTGGTCGCTCGCGGTCAGATAGCACTGCCAGGTGGCGCGGTGTCCGATACGCGCGAGTTCCCGTCCGATTCTCAGCTGCCGGGGGATGGTGAGGTATTCGTCCACGAAATCGACGCGTTCCACGCCGAGCGCGGCGATGTGCTCGGCGACGCGGCGTTCGGACATCACCCGCGGCTTGTGCAGGAAGCTGTCGCTGCCGGCCGCGATCGAGCAGAAGCCGCAGCGCATGGGGCAGTTGGACATCGTGTAGAGCGGCGGCACGAAGTCCGGACTCCACTGCCGGATGGAGCGGTCGAACACCGGGGTGGGCAGAGACTCGTAGTCGACGGGGGCGGGCGTGCGCGGGTTGACCCGCACGGTGCCGCCGTCGCGCCACACCACGCCCGGGACGGTGGCCGGGTCGGCCCCCTCGACCAGCTCGACCACGGGCCGGAAGCCCTCGGCGTACACGATGGCGTCCCAGTGGTCGAACAGGGCGACGAACGCGGGGTCGTGGTAGGCGTCCATGGTGCGGGCCCAGTAGTTCCCGCCCATGAACAGCCGTACGTGCGGCAGCTGTTCGCGGACGAGACCGGCGAGCACGCAGGCGCTCACCAGCTGCCGCTCGTCGGCGACGCTGATGCCGACCACGTCCGCGCCGGCGGCGCGGATGCGGGCCAGCTCCGTCCCGGCGAAGTAGTCGTGGAAGACGTGCTCCTCGCGGTGGGCGAGCACCCACCGCAGTTCGCCGACGTCGCCCTTGAAGTGCCGTGAGTCGCACTTCACGTTGTTGCGCTCGACGCCGAAGTCCTCGAAGGTCGAGGAGGTGCTCGCCGAGACCTCCTCGAACAGGCGGCGGGCGTCGTGGCGCCGCAGGATCGAGGCGTCGGGGTCGCGCACGGTGCGCAGGGCCTCGTCGACCGGAGCGCCGCCGTGCCGCCGCAGGACGTGCTCGACGGCCTCGACGTAGCCGTAGTGCTGGACGACGTGGTGGCCGCGTTCTTCGAGGATCGCGCTGAGGTAGGCGATTCCCATCGGCAGGTGCCAGATGCTGGAGGCCGGCGGATAACTCAGGAATACCGAGCGCTGATCGGGCACGGGAGTCCCCCTGTCGGCAATGGGACCAACTGGGCCGAGAGTACGGCGGGATTCCGGGCCCGACAAGGGGTGGTGTGCTGTGGAGATCGAATTCACAAAAGGAATGCGGGGCCGGTTGATCGGTATTCGGGGGAGGCGGTTTCCGGCCGTCCGATATCGATCTCCGACGCGTACTTCACGCGCTGCCGGACGGCTGTTAGCGTTGTTCCCGTCGGAGTTCGACAGGCCGGGGTGGCGGAAGTGGCAGACGCGCCCGACCCTCGTGGTCGGGTGTCCCCCAGGGGGCGTGAAGGTTCGAAGCCTTCCCCCGGCACCTGAATCGACGAGGAAGCCCGTGCGGCCTGCTGAGCGAAGATCGAGCAGGCCGCCAGGCCGGCGGCACCCGTCAAGGCCTGGCACTCCAGCCGCGTTCTTCCGTTCCTGCTGGGCAACGCACTGGGAGCGGGGAGTGCGGTGATCTCGTCATCTTCCGGCTGCATTCACTCGAACGAGTGGTGGATCAGGCGAGTCTGCCCGCTGCGGGGGCCTTGGTATCTAGGGTCGCCTTCGTCTTGTCCTGACCGAAGGAGCCGAGGGGATCGCGGCAGACAGCCGCGTGACCGCGCACGGCGAGCTCGGCTGCAAGGGCCGGGGTCGGTCCGACGCAGCCGTCCACGACACCGGCGCATCCGGGACACCGGCGCATCCGGCCGTCGGCAGGGCACGGCCCCGCCGCGGTGACCGTCCGTGGCGGCGAGGGACCGTTGTACTCCTGGAGGGAATGGCATGACCGATTCGGACTCGTCACGTTTCTTGAACATGAGCGCCGGCCAGCAGAGTGCGGTGACACAAGCCGCCGAGGAAGCGCACAAGCTCGCGATGTCGGCGCACCTCTACCTTCAGCAGCTGAAGGAGGGCTCGCCCCGGTTCGAGACGTGGTTTGGAGAGTACAATTCCGCCAGTTACTCGAAGGTCGCAAAAACCTTCTACCTGCTGACCGGCGGAGAGCATCGGAAGAAGATTTCCGAGTTCACGTACTCCCTGGACCGCAGGGACAGCCAGCATGAATTCGGCTACGTCGATCCGAACAGGTACGGCGAGATCAACCTTTACCCGAACTTCTTCCGCTACTCGCAGCTCCAGCCCGGCATGCTGGTGCAGCTGGCCAGTGAGTTCGCCATCACCGGCGCCACCCAGCTACTGGCTTTCGACTCGGACCCGTGCAAGGAGCTGGCCCAGAAGGATCCGGGAAAGGCCATCGCCAACGCTGATTCCTACAGGCTTTTCGCACTGGCTCCGGAATTGGATTCCTAGGAATTCCACGAGGCGGTGGGCGGGCCCAGCAGCCGGCAGCTGCTGGGCCCGCGAAGCGCGGTCAGACCCGGTGGAGCGCGACGTAGCGGCGCGGATCGCGTCGCAGGTCCGTCTCCCAGCGGTCGGCGCACTGCTCGGCGAAGGTCCGCCCGGTGTGCAGCACCTCGTCCAGCGGGTCGAGGTAGGCCGGCACCTCGGGGCGCTCCAGGCCGGCGGCCACCCGGGCCTCCAGTCCTTCCCGGGCCAACCGGACCAGCTCGCCCGCGAGTTCGTGCACGCGGTCGCCGCCGAGCAGGGTGCGCAGGCCCTCGGCCGGGAACCTGCTCGTCGTCTCCCGCAACTGGGCCACGCTGTAGTGCCGCAGCAGCTCCCAGGCCGCGGCCCGGGACGGCGCGTGGTAGCTGAGCCCCGTCCACAGCGCGGGCACGACCTGGAAGTTCTCGTACGCGGGGCCGTCGGCCGCGCGCAGTTCGAGGGTGCGCCGGATCCTGACGTGCGTCCAGATCTGTGCCAGGTGGGCGGTCCAGTGGCTGGACAGCGGCCGGGTGCCGTCGTCGAACCCGTCCCGGAGGAGCGAGGCGAACGGCCGGTCGGGCGCGGGCCGGAGCGCTCCCGCCCTGTCCTGGTAGTAGACCATGGGGATGCGCAGCGCCCAGTCGACGACGTCGTCGATGCGCACGTCGGCGCGCAGGGCCGGGCGTACCAGGCCGCAGCGCTGCGGGTCCGTCAGCAGCCAGTCCCGGCAGCGGTGCGAGAGCAGTCCGTCGAGCCGGCCGCCGGACAGCGGCGAGTTGACGAGCAGCGCGGCGATCACCGGTGATGCGGCGGCCTGCATCCGCAGCTTCTGGGTGAAGTCCTCCTCGGAGAGGTGGTCGAGGTGCACCTGGGTGCACGTCGACATCGACAGGATCCTCGCCCCGCCGCTGCCCGCCTCGCCGAGGGCGGCGAAGTGGCTGCGCATCAGCGGGCCGCGGCTCAGCGGTACCCAGGGGACGGTCTCGATCCGGTCGAACGGCAGGTAGGCGCCCGGCAGGAGGGCCAGGTCGAAGCGCCGGAGGAGCTCCGCCAGCCGGGTGAGGGTGAGCCGTACGTCCGCCACGGCCGTGGCCAGATCGGCCGCCGGTGGGGCGGAGTACTCCAGCTGGCCGCCGTGTTCGAGCCCGATCAGGCCGCCGGCGGGCGGCTCGACCCCGACCAGTTCCCCCGCGTCGAAGAGCGCCTTGCCGTCCCACTCCGCGAGCACCGCCTCCAGGACGGCCCGCATCCCGCTTCCTCCCGGGTAGGGGGCGGCGAGCCCGGTCCGCGGGTCGACGACGCCGCACTCGATCTCCAGCCCGATCCGCTCGGCCGCCGTCGCGGGCGCCACCAGCGGCGCCCTGAGATCCTCCCGACCCAGCCCGGTCGTACCCATCCGCAAGCCTCCTCGCATCCGAACGGCCGCCCGCGGCCACCTCGGCGCTCAGTGAACCCCAGCGGCCCGACACCGGCCGGGAGGCCTCGCCCGACACCGGCCGGGTACGCCCGGCCGGGCGTGTGCGGGTGGGCGGGGGAACGGGCAGGGGCGGGTTCGTCCACGGACCCGCCCCTGCCCGGCCCTGCCCCCGTTACCTTTTTCGTGGCCCTGAAATGGGGCTCCTGGCCTCCGGGCCCGGCATGACTGTTGCCCCCTGTCGATCGCATGACCTGGGGGGTGGTGTCACCGCGGCCCGGAGCACCGTATGACCGCTGATGAGAGGCCTGACCGGCACCCGGCCGAGCGCAACGCCCGGCCGCCAACGGGTACCGGGTCTGCGTAACGTGGATGCGCGCGAACGGTGCCGACGGGCGAGGCCAGGGCGGATGAACGACCCTCGGGGGGTTCGGTGTTCGACACGAGTGACATCGCCGTCTTCCTCGGCCTGGACGTCGGCAAGGGCGACCACCACGGCCACGGCCTGACCGCCGCAGGCAAGACAGTCTTCGACAAGCGGCTTCCCAACAGCGAACCGAAGCTGCGGGCCGTCATCGACAAGCTCACCGCCAAGTTCGGCCGCGTCCTGGTCATCGTCGACCAGCCGGCCTCGATCGGCGCCCTTCCGCTCGCGGTGGCCCGTGACGCCGGCTGCGAGGTCGCCTACCTGCCAGGCCTGGCCATGCGCCGCATCGCCGACCTCTACCCCGGCGAGGCCAAGACCGACGCCCGCGACGCCCGCGTGATCGCGGACGCCGCCCGCACCATGCCCCACACCCTGCGCGCCCTCGAACTCGCCGACGAGACCGCAGCCCAGCTCACCGTCCTGACCGGCTTCGACCAGGACCTCGCCGCCGAGGCCACCCGCACCAGCAACCGCCTGCGCGGCCTGCTCACCCAGTTCCACCCCTCCCTCGAACGCGTCCTCGGCCCCCGCCTGGACCACCCCGCCGTCACCCACCTCCTGGAACAGCACGGCTCCCCGGCCGCCCTGCGCAAGGCCGGCCGGCGAAGACTCGTGACCCTGATACGGCCCAAGGCCCCGCGCATGGCCGAACGCCTCATCAACGAGATCTTCGACGCGCTCGACGAGCAGACCGTCGTCGTCCCGGGCACCACCACCCTGGACGTCGTGGTGCCCTCCCTGGCCCGCTCGCTCGCGGCCGTCCACGAACAGCGGCGAGCCGTCGAAGCCCAGATCAGCGAACTGCTGGAGGCCCACCCTCTTTCCACGGTCCTGACCTCGATGCCCGGAGTCGGCGTCAGGACCGCCGCCACCCTGCTGGTCACCGTCGGCGACGGCACCAGCTTCCCCACCGCCGCCCACCTGGCCTCCTACGCCGGCCTCGCTCCGGCGACGAAGTCCTCCGGGTCCTCCATCCACGGCGAACACGCCCCCAGGACCGGCAACCGGCTCCTCAAACGGGCCATGTTCCTCTCCGCGTTCGCCGCCCTCCACGACCCCGACTCCCGGGCCTACTACGACCGGCAGCGAGACCGCGGCAAGACCCACACCCAAGCCCTCCTCCGCCTCGCCCGGCAACGCATCAGCGTCCTGTTCGCCATGCTCCGCGACGGCACCCTCTACGAAACCCGCACCCCCGAAACCCTGCCGGCATGACCCGCCCGGCCTTGACGAAGGACATAGAGGCACCCCCCCGCGACTACCAGGTGGGCGTCGGGGCCGTCGGTCAGCCGAGCGTCAGCGACTTGGAGTGGGTCCGCCAGGCCTCGTCCACCTGCACGGTCTCGCCCTTGTAGCTGGGGCTGGCGTAGCCGGTGGCCTGGAACCCGGTGAACAGGTTGAACCAGCAGTTGGCGTACGGGCGCACCGAGTACACGTGGTTCTGGAGCGGGGCGGCGATGTCGAACGAGTAGTCCGCCTCGTTCCCGTCGTAGCAGCCGTGCGGGCCGGTGTAGGTGATCGACTGGCCCTCGAAGAAGAAGTCGTCGTAGATCGTGCCCAGGACCACCAGGTTGAGGCCGGCCTGGCCGTTCAGCTTCTCGGCGAACGCGTTGTCGCGGGCGGCCGCGGCGGCGCTCGCCGGAGCGTCGACGACCCGCCCGGCGGTGGCGAACGAGATGGCCTCCCGGTAGGTGCCGAAGCACTTCGACGGCCCGCCCTCCGCGCTCACCACGCAGTGCCCGGCCGAGCCGGTGGCCGCCGTGGGCTGGGCGACGGCCGTGGCCGCGCCGGACAGCGAGAGCGTGACGGCGGCCGCCGCGAGGACGGCACCGGTGCGCTTGACGAAGCGTGACATGCTTGATCAACTCCTGCCTCGAATGGGTGACTTGACGAGCGTCCGCTCTCACCGGAACGCCCATCGCCGATTCTGGGCGGTGATCGTGGGCGCGAGGTATCCGAGAAATCTAGGACATGTACGCGTCACCCTCGCCGTCGCCCCTCCCGGTCAACCGGCGCGCCGGCGGTCAGCCCCGGGGCGCGAACGGTGCGGGAACGGACCGTGAATTGTTCACCGGGTGGGTGAAAGGCCCGGCCGTCGCGCGGGGAGCCGGGGGCATCATGGGCCGCGACCGGGACGTCGCGGGACAGTCGCGGAACAGGAGTCGACCGAGGGGAAGGCCGATGGCGGAGTTCGGCTGCGCGAAGTGCTACGGCGAGGACGAGCGGGCCGTGTGGCGGCGGCAGCAGGAGGGCTTCGAGCACGAGGCGGAGGTGGTGGACGGCTCGCACTTCTCGGTGAACCTGCGGCGCTGCAAGGAGTGTTCGCAGCGCTTCGTGTGGATCTTCACCGAGGTCGTCGACTGGATGGGCGGCGACGACGCCCAGTACGTGACGATCCTGCCGGTGACCGGCGCGGAGGCCACCGGGCTGGTTCGCGGAACGCTGCGCCCCCACGACCTGGGCGCCCTCGGCCGCGGCCGCCGCCACCTCAACCACGACTGGCCCACCGGCGGCCCGGCCCGCCTCCACTGGCGCTCGGGCCGCTTCCTGGTGGCGGAAGGCCGCTGAGCGGCGAGGGGTCAGACGGTGCCGAAGTCGCCGGACTTGACGCCGGTGATGAAGGACTGCCAGGCGTCGAGGCCGAAGGCGAGCTGGGGGCCGTCGGGGTCCTTGCTGTCGCGGACGGGGAGGATGGCCGGGTGGCCCGGTGCGACCTCGATGCAGTTCCCGCCGCCGCTGCTGTACGAGGACTTCAGCCAGGAGTTGGGCTTGGCAGCCGAGATGGGGAACATGGCGTGGAACTCCTTGAGACGCGCGCGGATCAGAGTCAGCGTGTCCGCACATGAGAGGGCTTGGGCCTGGAGCCAATCGTAAGTCCTTGCGAGGGAGCGGATGTTCTCCTCGCTTTCCCGCTCCACGTAGCCCCGTTGTTTGGTTTCGAGGTAGGCCATCCATGCCCCGCTCGGGGAGGTGAGGAGCGTGTACGGCAAGAGCGACGGAAGGTTCTCGCCAAGACTGGATGGCGCGATCTGCAGCATGACGTGCGGGAGGCTGGCCACGCTCTCAAGCCGGCGAAGCTGTTCGGCCATGACGAAGGGGCCACCGACGGGCCGCAGGCAGCTCTCCTCCATGACGATGCGGATGGAGGGAGCGGGTTCCTTGTAGAGCACGGCTTGCCGCGCCATGCGGACATTCACGCGTTCGCTGACCTTGTCCTCAGGGATCTCGCCTCGCCGGGCCTCGGCGCTGACGATCGCTGTGGCGTAGGCCCGCGTCTGGAGCAGCCCGGGGATGACGTTCAGTTCGTAGACCTTGAAGGCGGTGGCCTTGCGCTCGTGCTCGATGAATGAGAGGAATCCGCCGATCAAGGTGCTGCTCTTGGCGGTCCAGTACAGGAGTTCAAGCGCGTCGCAGGTGTCGAGCTCCTTGTCGCAGCGCCGGACGAGGTTCAGCGGGGCGGGGCGGTCGCCGTTCTCGATCATGGAGATCAGCGAGTCGCTGTAGTTGGTCCGTCGTCCGAGTTCGACCTGCGTCAGACCCCTCGCCTTGCGGAAGCGCCGGAGCTGAACGCCGATGGCCGCGTTCGCAGATGAGGTCGGGTCGACGTCTCGCTGAGACATGGCGATCACCCATTTCCACAGTGCCCGGTGTCAAAGTGAAGCGCTTCCCATGCTAGCTCCGATTGGACACTCTTGGTGAGGGGATAACAACAGAGAGAGACTAGTCGGTGGATATGACGAACAATCAATCCGAAAGCCTGATTCTGCGGCGGAACTTTCCGGCCTGCCGGTGCCCGCAGTGCGGCGACTCCATCCCCGAGGCGCGGATGAGCGCCGACTCCTTCACCCCGGCGGCGCCGCCCGCGCGGCGGGTGGCGCCGCCTCCCATCCCGTACCGTCCCTCGACCATCGGCGAGCGGGTCTTCGACGTCCGCTCCGGCCGCTGGGCCGCCTTCATGGGGTGGCAGCACGGCCGCGCGTACCTCCGCCCGCTCACCGGGGGCGTCGAGTGGGACACCGAAGCGCGTTGGCTCACGACCACCGAACAATGAGATGCCTGATGAGCAGCATGATCGACAAGATCACGGCGGAGGACCGCCGCGCCGCGGCCGACGTCCTCGACGACCTCCAGGCCGTCCTGGAGGCCGCCTCCGTGAAGCTCCCGTCCCTCGGGATCGACTGGCGCTCGGCCAAGGCCACCGGCGTCATCCTGATCGACCTCGGGGCCGCCCGGCCGGACGTCATCGAGCGGCTGGTCGTCGTCCTCCGCAGAGGTATGCGGCCGTAGTCGGAGCCGGCGTCATCACCGCCGGAAGTCTCGTGTTCGCGGCATCGGTTCTCCTGATGATTCCCGAGCACGTTTCCCCGGCGGCCAGCGCGATGGCGTACGTCCTCGTCTTCCTCGCATCCTCGACCGGCGGATTCGCTTTCGCCGCCGGATGGATGAGGTCGCAGGCATAGAAAGCAGCGCGGGCTTCGAGTCACACTCGAAGCCCGCGCTCATTTCCCCGTCCCTCAGGTGCCGTTGAGCGCGTACGTGCGGAACGTCGCCAGCAGGGGCAGCACCTCGGTCTTGCTCGGGTCCTCCGTGACGGCCCGCATCGCGTCGATCACCGTGTGGGCGATGATCTTCGTCACCGAGAGGTCGTCCGCGGGCGCCAGCATGCCCCAGGCCTTCAGGGTCTGGGTGAGCAGCGCGCTCATCCGGGCGCCGATGTTGGAGCTGACCGCGTCCGAGATCTCGGCGATCTCCTCGTCGCTCATGGTCGCGCGCAGCCCGAAGGCCAGCGCCATCAGCGTGTCCATCGCATGCTCGCCGTACGCGGCGACCAGCGCCGGCAGCGGCCGTTCGCCGTCGCTGCCCGCCGCCAGGGCGGACAGTGCCTCGTCGTCGTCCTTCCACGCCGCCTCCAGGGCGGCCAAGGCCCGCAGGGCCTCGTCTGCGGTGAGCCCGTCTGTCATGGAAGGAACGGTATTGAGCCACCGGGCCGATCCGACAGGGCCGGAAGCCGGGATCACCCCTTCGAGCGAAGCGGAGCCGATTCCGGCCGATGGACGTGCGTGAAGTGCTCCACGTCCCAGCCGCCGCCCAGCTCAGGGCCCAGCGACGCGTACGCGAGGGCGGCGAAGTCCGCCGCGCCGCCCGACCGTTCGGGCAGCGCGCCGAGCAGCGGAGCGCCGGCCGAACGCGGCAGGTCGGCCAGATTGCAGCGCTCGGCGAGGCCGGGCGCGGCGGGCCAGGAGCCGACGAGCACGCCCGCGAGCGGCAGTCCACGGGCCGCGAGGGCCTCCGCCGTGAGGGCGACGATGTTGAGCGTGCCGAGGCCGGCGGAAGCCACGAGCACGACCGAGGCGGGGAGTCCCGAGTCGAGCACCGCCCGGGCCTGGTCGGCGAGCGTGCGGCCCTCGTCGTCGTACCGGACCAGCAGCCCGCCCGCGCCTTCCACAAGCACCAGGTCGTGTGTGGAAGCCAGGTCGGCGACCTCGGAGACCACCTCGGCGGGGGAGAGGTACGGCATCCCGGCCCGCCGGGCGGCGGTGTCGGGTGCCAGCGGCTCCGGGTACCGCGCCAGCTCACGAACCGTCAGTTCGCCTGCCAGTCGCCGGACTTCGTCGGCGTCCCCGGGCTCGCCCGGTGCCACGCCCGTCTGCCCCGGCTTGAGCACCGCGACCTTCAGGCCGGCCCGCAGCGCCACCGCCGCGACCGCCGCCGTGGCGACCGTCTTGCCGACGTCGGTGTTCGTGCCCGTCACGAACAGGATGCGCGCGCTCATCCCGCCACCGCCGCGGCGGTCACGGCGGCGGCGATCCGTGCCACGTCCTCGTCCTGCGTCACGTACGGCGGCATGGTGTAGATCAGGTCCCGGAACGGCCGCAGCCAGACGCCCTCGCGCGCCGCCGCCTCGGTGGCCGCCGCCATGTCGACCGGGTGGTCCAACTGCACGACGCCGATGGCCCCTCGGGTCCGTACGTCGAGCACGCCGGGGACGTCCGCCGCGGCCGCGAGGCCCTCGGTCAGCCCGGCCTCGATCCGCTTCACCTCCGTCGACCAGTCCTGCCCGAGCAGCAGGTCCAGCGAGGCGTTGGCGACCGCGCAGGCCAGTGGGTTGCCCATGAACGTCGGCCCGTGGGCGAGCACCGGCACCTCGCCGCGGCTGATCCCGTCCGCGATCTCGCCGGTGCACAGCGCGGCGGCCAGGGTCAGGTAGCCGCCGGTCAGCGCCTTGCCCAGGCACATCACGTCCGGCGAGACGCCCGCGTGGTCGGCGGCGAACAGCGCGCCGCTGCGCCCGAATCCGGTGGCGATCTCGTCGAAGACCAGCAACACCCCGTACCGGTCGCAGAGTTCGCGCAGCATCCGCAGGTACGCGGGGGAGTGGAAGCGCATCCCGCCCGCGCCCTGGACCACCGGCTCGACGATGACGGCGGCCAGCTCGTCGGCGTGACGGGCCATCAACTCCTCGAACCGCTCGGCGTATTCGGGGTCGAGCGGGGCGTCGAACCCGGCCGGCGGCTCCGGGGCGAACAACTGGCCGGGCAGCACCCCGCCCCACAGCTGGTGCATCCCGCCGTCCGGGTCGCAGACCGACATCGGGTGGAAGGTGTCCCCGTGGTAGCCGCCGCGCCAGGTGAGCAGCCGGCGCTTGGCCGGCCGGCCGATGGACTGCCAGTACTGCAGGCACATCTTCATCGCGACCTCGACGGCCACCGAGCCCGAGTCGGCGAGGAAGACGTGCCGCAGCGGCTCCGGGGTGATCTCCACCAGCCGGGCGGCCAGCCGGACGGCGGGCTCGTGGGTGAGCCCGCCGAACATCACGTGGCTCATCCGCCCCAACTGGTCGCGCACCGCCTCGTCCAGCACCGGGTGCCGGTAGCCGTGGATCGCCGCCCACCAGGACGACATCCCGTCCACCAGCTCCGTCCGTCCGCCCGCGAGCGGCTCGGCCAGGCGCAGCCGCACCCCCGAGGCGGATTCGACCACGTACGGGGTGACGGTGCCGGGCATCGGCCCGTAGGGGTGCCAGACGTGGGCGCGGTCGAGGGCGAGCAGCGTGTCCGCGGACAGCTGGGGCATGGTGGGTGACTCTCCAGTACGGGGGAACGGTCAGGCGTTGGGCGCGAGTTCGGTGCCGGCGCCGCGGCGACGGACCTTGACGAGGTCGCTGCGCAGCTCGTCGGCCTCGGGCTCCTCGACCGGCGAGGCCGGCGAGCCCGACGCGACAGATCGG
>NZ_JBEXJK010000111.1:0-21181 GCF_040609095.1 Kitasatospora sp. NPDC004799 | reverse complement strand
AACGCCAGCAGCAGGCCCCGCTTGGAGCCGAAGCGCTGCGACAGCGTCGCCGGGGAGACGCCCGCTTCGGCGCCGACGTGCGCCAGGGTGAGCCGGCCGGGGCCGTGGATGCCGATGGCGCGCGCGGTGGCGGCGAGGATCTCGGCGTCGCTGGTGGTGCGTGGGCGTGGCATGAGGGCCTCCTCTCGCCGACGACTGTAGCACGTTAGTAAATGGCGGTTCATTTATTAACGGGAGCGGCCGGGAAAACAGGTTGCACGGCCTGCACCAGGAGGTTTAGAACGACGTAGTTGCCCATGACGAATCGTTGGGAGCTCCGCGGTCCGGTCGCTCGGGCCGCCGGGGCGGCCCTCGGGGAGACACCAGATCCATGACCGCGCTCTCGTTGCCCCTCCGTACCGAACGGCTCCTCCTGCGTCTGTTCACGCCGGACGACCTCGACGACCTGTACGCGTACCAGGGCCTCCCCGATGTCGCCCGCTACCTCTACCGGCCGCCGCTCACCCGCGAGCAGTGCGCGCAGACCCTGACGCGGCGCGCGGCCGGCACGGCGTGGGCCGCGGACGGCGACGCCCTCTCGCTCGCCGTCTGCCCGACCGACGAGACGAAGGCCGTCGGCGGGGCGAAGGTCGTCGGCGAGGTCAGCCTGAAGCTCGCGAGCGCGGCGTCGCGCCAGGCCGAGATCGGCTGGACCGTCAACCCGGCGTACGGCGGCCGGGGTTACGCGACCGAGGCGGCGCGGGCCGCCGCCGAGCTGGCCTTCGCCGAGCTGGGCGTCCACCGGATCTTCGCCCGCCTGGACGTGCTCAACACCGGGTCGGTACGCGTCTGCGAGCGCCTCGGCATGCGCCGGGAGGCGCACCTGGTCGAGAACGACCTCGACGGCGAGCGCTGGGGCAGCGAGTACGTGTACGCGACGCTCGCCCGGGAGTGGAAGGCCGACCGGGGCTGACCGCGAGGCCCACCGCTGGGGGTCAGCGGCGCCGGTCCAGCAGCCCGCGTTCGAGCGCCACGACCACCGCGTGGGTGCGGTCCCGGACGTCGAGCTTGGCGAAGACCCGCAGCAGGTGGGTCTTCACCGTGGCCTCCGCGATGACCAGCCGGCGGCCGATCTCCACGTTGGACAGCCCGTCGGCGACCGCCCGCAGCACGTCCACCTCCCGGGCGGTCAGCGCCACCGGCGTGGGCTGCCGCATCCGGGCGACCAGCCGCTCCGCGACCCTCGGGGCCAGGACGGTCTCGCCGCGGGACGCGGAGCGGATGGCGTCGACGAGCTGGTCCCGCGTGGTGTCCTTGAGCAGGTAGCCGATCGCCCCGGCCTCGACCGCGCGCTCGATCTCCGCGTCGGTGTCGTAGGTGGTCAGGATCAGCACCCTGGTCCCCGGGTGGCGGGCGACGGTCTCGGCGGTGGCACTCACCCCGTCGAGCACCGGCATCCGCAGGTCGATCAGCGCCACGTCCGGCGCCAGGCGCCCGACGAGTTCGACGGCCGCGCGCCCGTCGCCGCCCTCGCCCACGATGGAGATGGCGGGCTCCGAGGCCAGCAGCGCGACGACCCCGGCACGCATGACCGCGTGGTCGTCGACCACGATGATGCGGATCCCGTCCGCCCCTGCCCCAGCCGTCATGTCGTCACACCTCGCTGCTCGTGGGGATCACGGCGAGGACGCGGGTGCCGTCGCCGAGGGAGCTGGTGACGGTGAGCGCGCCGCCGAGTTCGGCCAGGCGGTTGCGCATGCCGTTGAGCCCGAAGCCGTGGGAGTCCTCGACCACGAAGCCCCGGCCGTCATCCGTGATCTCCAGTTCGACGCCGTCCGCGGACGACGACAGGACGACCTCCACCGCGGAGGCCGCCGCGTGCTTGCGGACGTTGGCCAGGGACTCCTGGGTGCAGCGCAGGAGCGCGATCCGGGTCGGCTGGTCGCAGGCGACGTCCGGCAGCTCCGCGGTGACGGTGAGCCCGGTGTCCTCGGCGAACCGGTCCAGGGTCCGGCGCAGGGTCGCGGCGACCGAGCCGAGGGCGACGCCGCTGCGCGGGGCGGAGCCGACCAGCACCCGCGCCTCGGCGAGGTTCTCGCGTGCGGTGTGCTCGATCGAGAGCAGCTGCCGGGCGCTCCTGGCGGGGTCGGTGTCCAGGCCGGAGCGGGCCGCCTCCGCCAGCACGACGATCGAGGCGAAGCCCTGCGCGAGGGTGTCGTGGATCTCCCGCGCCAGCCGCTCGCGTTCCTCCGTGGCGCCCTGGAGCCGGTGCGCCTCGGCCAGCCGCAGCTGGGCGTCGGCCAGTTCGGAGCCCAGCCGGCGGGCGCGCTCGTCGCTCTGCTCGACGATCCTGACCACTCCCAGCCCGAGCAGCACGCTCGCCGTGTAGCCGATGACGGCGAAGACGATGTTGCCGGTGGAGAACTCCTCCACGCGCCAGCTCTGGTGGCGGACGATGCCGGCCACGGTGGCCGCGGCGGCGGCTCCGCTGAGCGCGATCGCGTACCGCGGGCTCCTGGCGAGGAACCAGAACTGGGGCAGCGACACGATGAGCAGGGCCGCGCCGTCGCCGCGGACGAGGGCCAGCGCGCCGAAGCCGAGGACGAGCACGCCCAGGAAGGCGTGCGGGCGCAGCACGGGATTGCCGGGAAGGGCCGCGACGGCCGTGTAGCAGAGGGCGATCACGGCGAGCAGCGCCAGCGACCAGTACCGCGTCGGTCCGCCGTGGTGCAGGGTGGAGACGGCCGGGGGGCACAGGCCCAGGGCCACCCAGGCGACGGCGTACCACCGGCGCAGGGTCCGGGTCCGGAACCGGTCGTCGGGCTGCGGCCGTTGCGTCATGATCGTCAGCCTACGTTCCGCGGCGTGTCGGCGGAAGGGGCGGTGGCGGGGACTGCGGCGGGGGCGGTTTCGCGGGCGGTGGCGGGGACGGTTTCGGGGGCCACGGTGTTCGCCCGTCGCGCGGGGCGCAGCGGCCGCCAGGCCCGCTCGCCGAGGAGCAGCAGCAGCGAGGGCAGGACCATGAGCCGGATGACCACGGCGTCCAGCAGGACGGCCGTCGCCAGGCAGAAGCCCATCTGCTTCATCTCGGTGAGGTGCAGGGCGACGAAGGCGCCGAACACCGTCACCATCACGATCGCCGCGCTGGTGACCACCTTGGCCGAGCGGTTGATGCCGTCCACCACCGCCTCGCGGGCCGGCATCCCGTTCCGCCGGGCCTCCTGGATCCGGCTGACCACGAAGACCTGGTAGTCCATCGAGAGGCCGAAGAGGATCACGAAGAGGAACAGCGGCACCCGGGAGGCGATGGCGCCGAGGGAGTGGAAGCCCAGCAGGCCCTGGGCCCAGGTGCCCTGGAAGAACACGACCAGCAGGCCGAGCGAGGCGCCGGCGGACAGCAGGTTGAGGGCGACGCCGATCAGGCCGATGACCACCGAGCGGAACGCCCGGACGGTCATCGCGAAGGTCATCAGCAGCAGGAACCCGAGGACCAGCGGCAGTGTGCCGTTCTCGTGGTCCACGTAGTCGCGGCCCCGGGCCACGTCACCGCTCACCGCGCTCTCCACACCGGACAGTTGGCCGAGGGTGGCGGGCAGGTGGTCGTTCCGGAGGTGGTCGAGCGACTCGGCCGCCTCGGTGGAGGGTGCGGGGTGCGGGACGGCCAGTTCCAGCACGCTGGTCCGGCCGTCGGCCGAGGTGCGCACCGTCGGCTCGGCGTCCCGGGCGAACAGCGGGTCGGCCTGCGCCCGTCGGCCGAGGTCCGCCAGCGCGTGCCGCACCCGGGCCGTCTGCTCCGGGGTGGAGCGGGCCACGACCACGTGCTTGACCAGGAGCTCCGGGAAGGCCGCGTTCAGCCGGTCGTAGACCTGCATGGCCGGGATGCCGCGGGAGAAGGTGTCCCGGCCCGGGTCGGTGAGCTTCAGGCCGAGCGCGGGCGCCGTCAGGGCGAGCATGGCCAGCACGGACAGGCCCAGGGTGAGGACGGGGCGCGTCCGCGCGGGCTTCAGCAGGGCGCCGAACACCCGGCCGGTGTCGGCCTCCGCGCGCCTGGTGCGCCTGGTGCGCCTCGTACGGCTTGGCTTTCCGTGGCTCGCCCGGCGGTCGGTCCGGTGGCCGATCTTCACCAGCAGCGCGGGGAGGACGGTCAGCGAGCTGACCACGGCGACCGCCACCACCAGGATCGTGCCCGTCGCCAGCGAGGAGAAGATGACGTCGCCGGCCAGGTACAGGGCCGAGGTGGAGACGATCACGGCGAGACCGGAGACCGCGATGGCCCGGCCGGCGGTGGCCGCCGCCAGCTCCACGAGGGCCTCGGCACCGAGCCGGCCCCCGGCGCGGGCCCGTTCCTCGCGTTCGCGCTTGAGGTAGAAGAGCGTGTAGTCGACGCCCACCGCCAGGCCGACGAGCAGGATCATGTTGGTCCCGACCCCGGGGTCGGGCAGGACGTGGGACGCGACCATGGACAGCCCCAGGGCGGCGGCGATCGAGGAGAGCGCGAGCAGCAGCGGCACGCCGGCCATGACCACCGACCCGAAGACGGCCAGCAGCGTGACGAGCGTGACCGGCAGGGTGATCCGCTCGGAGAGCGCGAGGTCCTTCCCGCGCTGGTCGTTGACGCCCTTGCTGATGGACGGGGAGCCGGTCTCCTCCACGACCAGGCCCGGGTGGCCGTCGCGCACCTTCGCCGTCTGTTCGAGGAGCGGGCCGACGTTCTTCTTCCCGTCCAGCTCCGGGCCCTTGAGGACCACCGCGACCCGGAGCACCTGGCCGTCCCCGGAGCGGACCGGAGCCGCCACGCCGTCCACCTCGGGCAGCGTCCGCATCCGCTCGGTGAGGTCCCGCACCGCCGCGGTGGCGGCGGCCTGGTCCAGCGGTCCGGACCTGGCGCGAATGAGGACCTGCTCGGTCGGCCGCTGCTGCAGGCCGCCCTCGGCCGCGATCGCCTCGGCCCGTCCCGCCTCACCGACCCGGTAGTCCTCGGTGGTCGCCTCGTGGGTACCGGTCGCGACGCCGGCGCCGAGGCACAGGACGACGAAGGCGAACCAGCCGGCGATCGCGCGCCACGCGTGCCGGGCGCTCCACCGGGCTATCCGTACCGGGAGTTGACTCAGGTGTTGACTCATACCCGAGAGCTTCGTCGGCCGGAGGCCCCGCCCGACACGCCCGGCCGGTTGAACCTCGGGTCCACCGGTCGGTGGACGGCCGGGGCGTCGCGGCTCTCGATGCCCGCCACCGGTCGTCCACCGCCACCGGCCGTCCGCCGAGGGCCCGTTGCCGCCGCGGCTACAGTGCGGCGAGGTGGTCGCCCAGGTCGTCGAGACCGAGCGAGCCCAGGGAGAGCGCCTTCATGTGCCAGTCCTTGAGGTCGAACGCCGCGCCCCGGCGGCGGCGGGCGGCCTCGCGCCCCTCCAGCCAGGCGCGCTCACCGAGCTTGTAGCCGACGGCCTGCCCGGGCCAGCCGAGGTAGCGGACGATCTCGCTGCCGCGCATGTCGGCGGGGCTGCCGTTGTACGTGGCCATGAACTCGGTGGCGAGCTCCGGGGTCCAGCGCTCGCCGGGGTGGAAGCCCGCGTCGGCGGGGACGGTCAGGCCCAGGTGCATGCCGATGTCGATGATCACCCGGATGGTGCGCAGCATCTGCTCGTCGAGGAAGCCCAGGCGGTGCGCGGGGTCGGTGAGGAAGCCCAGGTCGTCCATGAGGCGTTCGGCGTACAGGGCCCAGCCCTCGATGTTGGCGCTGACCATGCCCAGCGTGGTCTGGTAGCGGCTCAGCCGGTCGGCGAGGGCGACCCACTGGGCGAGTTGCAGGTGGTGGCCCGGGACGCCCTCGTGGTACCAGATGCTGACGAGCTGCCAGGTCGGGAACGCGTCCCGGCCCAGGGTCGGCAGGTACGTGCGCCCGGGGCGGCTGAAGTCCAGGCTGGGGCCGGAGTAGTACGGCGCCGCGGCGCTTCCGGCCGGGGCGATCCGGGACTCCACCGTGCGCACCGGTCCGGAGATGTCGAAGTGGGTCCCGTCGAGGGCCTCGATCGCCCCGTCCATGATCTGCTGCAGCCAGTCGCGGATCCCCTCCTCCCCCTCGACCCGGTGGCCGTGCCGCTCCAGGTGGTCCATCGCGCCGAGGGCGCCGGCCCCGGGCAGCACGCGCTCGGCCTCGGCCCGCATCTCGGCGGCCGTGCGGTGGAACTCGCTCCAGGCCCAGGCGTAGGCCTCGTCCAGGTCGAGCTCGGCGCCGGTGTGGTGGCGCACGGCGAGCCGGTAGCGGTCCCGGCCGACGGCGTCCGGGGTGTCGGCGGCGGCGGGAGCGTAGGTGTCGCGAAGCCAGTCGCGGAACTCGGCGACGGCGGCGGTGGCCCGGCCGGCGGCCGCGTCCAGTTCGCCGCGCAGCCCTTCGGGGCCGGGGGCGACGAAGTCGACGAACCACCCCGCTCCGCGCCTCGCCCGGTGGTCCGCCGTCCGGTGGTCCGCGGCCTCGCCGGTCCAGGCGGTGAGCTGGTCGACGACCGCGGCGGCCTGGCGGGGCGCGGCGAGCAGTCCCCGGGCGATCCCCTCGGTGAGCGTCGCCCGGTACCCGTCCAGCGCGGCGGGCAGGTTGCGCAGCCGTCCGGCCACCGCCGCCCAGTCCTCGTCGGTGGCGGTCGGCATGAAGGTGAAGATCTCCCGCACGTGGTGCACGTGCGCGCCGATGTTGCGCAGCTGGCGGAAGTTCTCGCCCGCGTCGTGCAGGGCGAGTTCGGCGGTGAGGCGCTCCCGCAGCAGCCGGGCACAGGCCCGGTCGGCAGGATCCTCGGCGGCGGGGACGGCGTCGAGCGCGGTGAGGGTACGGCGGGCGATGTCGGCACGCGCCTCGAACCCCTCCGGCGAGAGGTCCGGCTGCCGGTCGTCCCCGGGGTGCAGCCCCAACCAGGCGGCTTCCAGGGGGTCGTGTGCCGCCACCTGGTCGAGGTGGTGGTCGGCGATGCTGCGCGGGGTGATCGTTTCATCTGCCATGCCACCATCCTGGCGCACCGTCAGGACGGCGGCGCCAGTGGCCGCCGTCGGGCCGTACCTCCGCTCGGACCGCGGACCGCGCCGTGCGCTGCGGCGATGCCTCCCCGGTGGGGTACGGCGGCGCTCCGGCCGGAACGGGCGCCGGGCGCTGGAGCCGTGCGCGGGGCGCGGCGGTGAGCCTTCGCTACCAGAGTGACTCTGTCGGCGGTGGGTGCGCGGCCCGCGCTCTCGCGAGCCGTTGACCGGCGAACACGCGGAAGATGATCCTGGCCGCGCCTATTTCACGTCCCCTCATGTCCCCTCATGCCCCCGTCGACGACCTGCGAGGTATCCATGCGTGTTCGCGCTCTCACGACCGCGGTCATCACCGCCCTGCTGCTGATCGCCGTTCCGGGCGTCGCCGATGCGACCCCCCGGATCACCCCCTGGACCTGCGGCGATTCGGCCATGTGCATCTACTCCAGCACCGACGGCACCGGCCACTACCTGTCCCTGCGCGACGGGGTGTACGACCTCAGCGGAGTGGGCGGAGGGGTGCTCGCCAACAACGTCCACGCGGCCCGGAACATCTCCGGCCGCAACTGGTGTCTCTACTCCTCCAAGGGCTACGAGGACCGCATCACCCTGATCACGGACGGGTTCAAGGGGGCGATCGGCGACGCCACCGCCAGGCAGGTCAAATCCGTGGGCAAGTGCTGACCAGGACCGGCTCGGCGCTCGGGCCGGTCCCTCCGGTCATCGACGCGACCGGATGAGGACGGCGGCGGCGAGGCGGAGTGCGGCCTGGTGGGCGACGGCGAGGAGATCGGCGACGAAACCCTGGTCGTCGTCACCGGCATCGACCGGGAACGGCGAAGGCTGACCCTCTCCCGACGGGCGGCCCTCCCCCGGCCCCACTGACCCGCTCCTCCCGTACGCACTGGGAGCGGTTCAACACGGGTGGCAGGATCCGACCTACTGAACCGCGGCTTCCGCTCCCACACTTCGGGTCATGACCCTCAAGACACGAATCGTCGCCGCGGCAACATCCCTCACAGCCCTCGGCGCCGTGATCGCCACCGCGCCCAGCGCCTCCGCGAGTTCCTACAACGGCTGCGCCTACCCGGAAGTCTGCTTCTACCAGAACATCACCAGGTGGAACGCGGGGAGCCCCAACGCCCGGTACCAGGACATCACGTCCGGCTACCAGAGCCTCTCCACCGCCGCGCGCGGGGCGAACTACGTCTACAACACCCGCAACGACGACGTGGCGTGGCTGCGCTACACCTGGGCCGGCGAGACGCTGTACACCTGCCTGCCTCCCAACTCGAAGGACTTCTTCGACTCGGAGGAGGTGCTCACCGGCATCAGGATCAGCTCGGCCTCGTCCTGCTGACCGGTCGGCCGGGGTCCGAGCGCCGATCACCGCCGTCCGCGACCGCCGGCCAAGTCGCCGGAGCAGTCCGTACGGGCGCGGCGCGTCTGCTACGGTCACCGTGCGCGAATGGACGGTTACACGGACGAGTCGCGCGAACCGCATCGCGCTCGCAGCCGAAGCGGTGCACGGGCATCGCGCGGATCGGACGACAGGGGGACGAACATCCATGAACGCGTACGCGAACTCGATCGCGGCCGGCAGGTCCGTGTACGCCACCGGGCAGGAGCCGCGATGAGCACGCCCTCGACCACGCCGTTGCCGCGACGCCTGGCCGCCTGCGCCGTACCCGGGACGCTCGTGTTCGTCCTGACGGCCTGCGGTGCCGTCACCGACGCGGCGCAGCCCCGGGCGTCCGCCTCCCTGGTGTCGCCGGAGCAGGCGGTGCAGCGCCTCGACGCCCTGCTCGAGGACTCCTTGTCGCAGGTCCAGCCCCGTCCGCGGTACTGGGACGCCTGGCCGCGCTCCACCGAGCAGACCGGTGGGACCGAGGACGGTTCGCCGGGCTACGCCACCGCCACCCGTGACCGCTACATCATGACGAAGGTCGCCCCGGCCAAGTACGACGCCCTGATCGACATGGTCGGGCAGGGCTGGAAGGCCAAGGGCTACACCGTCGCCGCCCCCGCCGGCTCCGCCCTGCCGTCCCTGACCGCCCGGACGCCGGACGGCAGCAGCGTCACCATCACCGTCTTCGAGTTCGGCAACATCGACATCAGCGCCACCGTCCCCCGGATCCCCGTCATCCGCGACCACGACCCGTTCGGCACCCCCACACCCGACCCCGTCATGGCCAACGGCAACCTCGACGTCCTTCCCCGGTACGACGACCCGTTCTGGTCGTCCTGACCGCCCGCCGCGCCCGGCCCAGGACCCGGCGGGCGCATTCCTCAGACGGTTCGTCGCTTCGTCGGCAGCCTCTCACGCGGCAAGGACAACGCGGCGGGAGCGCCGGTCGCGTTGCCGGGCGATGGGGGTCCGACCGGACCACTCCAGGAGGCACCGCGACGGATGCCGACTTGAGTACGCGTACTCATGTCACCGCCCCGGTGGATCGAGCACGATTCAGTCCGTGACAGCAGCCGTTCGGCAAGGCATCGATGACGCCGGGTCCCCGAGCCGCCGGCCGAGGACCACGCCTCGGTGGCTTCGGTCCGCGGTCACGCCCGCCGGAGCGACACCCGCCCGCACCCGAAGCCTCGCACTCCACTGACGAATCCCTGGGAGTCCCTGTGTCCATCGCCCGCACCACCGGCAAACTTCCCGTCATGGCCGGCGCGGCCGCCGTGGCCGCGGTCGTGGTCACCGGATGCTCCTCCACTCCCGGTTCCACCGCCGACACGCCGGCCGTGACCGCACCGGGCAGCGCCACCTCCCCGGGCGCCGCCCCGACGGCCGTGCCGACGCTCCAGACCTCGGGCGCCCCGGCGTTCGGCTCCCCCAGCAGTACGCCGTCCGGCCCGCCGATCCCCACCGGCGCTGCCCTGCGCGACCTGCTGCCGACGGCCGCCACGCTGCCCGCCGGGTGGACGATCAAGGGCGACGGCAACCGGACCGACACCGGCGTCGCCGTCGTCGAGCATCCGGTCGCGCCGCTGCTGCCGCAGGAGCCGTGCACCCAGATGCGCCTCGCCGGGACGATCCTCTCCCAGGGCTTCCGGGCCTCGGGCGCGATGAACGAGGTCTACGACGGACAGAACGCCGTCCAGGTCTACCTGGCCGCCTACCACCCCGGCGACGCGGTCAAGCTCCTCGGCGAGATCCGCGCGTACGCGGAGCGCTGCAAGTCCTTCACCGGCAAGGGCATCGACGGCAAGCCCGTCCCGCTGACCGTGACCCAGCAGCCCGTACCGGGCCTCGGCGACGAGGCCCTCGACCTGAAGAAGGTGCCCCAGGGCCCGTACCACAGCGAGGAGATCGTCGTGACCCGGATCGGCGACCGGCTGCTGTTCCTCAGCGGCGACGACATCCTGGGCCGACTGCCGAACTTCCTGCAGCTGGCGACACCGCTCTCGAAGAGCGTCAAGTAGTCGCTTCCGGCGGGAGCCGCTCGCTTCTCGTCGTTGGTCGGGCTCCCGTTCATCGGGGTGAGCGCCCGACGGCGAGCCGACCCGGTGCGTGGGCGCGGGGCCGGCTCCTGGTGCCGGTGCGGCGGGACCTTGCCTGCTGGCTGACTACTTCGCCTGGGAGAGCGAGACCGCGTCGGGGCCGGCGGGGAATCGCAGCTGGCCGGTCGTGTCGTGCACGGCTCGCCACACTGTCTCGGCGACGTCGCTCTCCTTGGTGTACAGGTCCTGGCCCGTGAAGTCGTTCATGGCCTTCTTCGCCCACGGTGCGTAGGGCGCCGGGACCAGCTCGTCCAGCGAGGCGCCCTTCGTCGCGTTGGCCGCGAAGTTCGTCGTCAGGCAGGCGCCCGGCTCGACCGTCTTGGCCTGCACGCCGAAGGGCGCGAGTTCGAGCGCGAGGGACGCGGTGAACCCCTCGACGGCCATCTTGCTCGCCTTGTAGACGGCCGAGAGCGGCATGTGGCCCAGCACCACGCTGGAGGTCACGTTGACCACCACGCCGGAGCCGCGCTCGCGGAACTGGGGCAGCACCGCCTGCGTCGTCGCCATCACGCCGAACGTGTTGGTTTCGAAGACTTCCCGCACGCGGGCCATGGGGGTGCCCTCGAACACGCTGATCGACGGGACGCCCGCGTTGTTGACCAGGACGTCGATGGGCCCGGCCGCCTCGAACGCAGCGGTGATGCTCCGGGGCTTGGTCACGTCGAGCTCGACGACGCGGAGCCGGTCCGACGCGGGCAGGACGCCCGCACGCGGCGTCCGCATCGTGGCGATGACGTTCCACCCCTGCGCGTGGAAGTACAGGGCGGTCTCCCGTCCGTATCCGGATGAGGCACCAGTGATCAGAACTGTCTTCATGCGGTGATCCTTGCGACGGGGTCCGCGGACGGACCGGCACTTTCCTGCCCCCGCGGAAGAGCGGGTGATTCCATTGAATCGCTCTGACCTGCTGGAACAGTAGAACAATCGTCGCTTCGTCTTGCACGATCCTCCCTCATGGTCCGGCCGCTCAAGGAAGGACGCCTGCAGTGCCTCGCAGGCGGGCCGCGTCCCGGCTCGGGGGCGCGCCGAACTGGCGGCGGTACTCGCGGCTGAACTGCGACGGGTTGTCGTAGCCGACGCGGTGGCCGACTCCGGTGACGTCGCCCGGGTGGGTGGCGAGCAGCAGCCGGGCCTCCTGGAGCCGGATCCGTTTCTGGAACTGGATGGGGCTCATCGCGGTCACCGCCTGGAAGTTGCGGTAGAACGCGGAGACGCTCATCCCGGACATCCGTGCCACGTCCTCGACCCGGAAGGGCTCGGCGTAGTGCTCGCGGATCCAGCGCACGGCCCGGGCGACATGGCTGAGGCCGCTGTCGGCGAGGCCGAGCTGGCGCACCGTCGCGCCCTGCTCGCCGGTGATCAGGCGCCACAGGATCTCGCGTTTGACCAGCGGGGCCAGTACGGCGCGGTCGCCGGGCTCGTCGAGCAGGCGCAGCAGCCGGACCACCGCGTCGAGCAACGCGGGCGGGGCGTCGCTGACGGCGATCCCCGACGGAGTGCCTCCGGCGGGGCGGGGGACGTCGCCGGGACCGGCTCGCAGGAGCAGTTCGGCGACGGCGGACGGTTCCAGCGTGAGGCCGAAGCCGAGGGCCGGCTGCTCGGGGGCGGCCTGGGTGAACTGTCCGGTGACGGGCAGGTCGACGGATGCGACCAGGTACTGCCCGGCGCCGTACGCGTAGATCCGGTCGCCCAGCGCGAGGCGTTTGGCGCCCTGGGCGATGACTGCGAGCACCGTGCCGGACATCGAGGGCGCCGGCGGATCCGGCCGGTCGACCCTGGAGATGAGGACGCCGTCGATGGCGGTGGTCCAGTCGGGCCGGGCATGCCGGGCCAGCAGGGTGCGGAGCTCTTCGAGGTGCATGCGTCCATGGCAGCACTGTTCTGTGCCGCCGTTCCCGCACTCGCGAGGATCGTGCAGGTACCAGCGAGCATCGTTCTAACGTTTGCGCAGGTCACGGCGATTGAATGGAATCACCGCACTCCGTCAACGCAGAAGAAGGCATCCGTGATTGCCACGTACGGCTTCAACGCCACGCTGACCGCCAGGCCCGGAATGGGCGAACGGCTCGTCGAACTGCTGCTGACCGGCCTGCACGAGGGCAGCCCCGGCGCGAGCGAGTACTGCGTGGTCTACCTCGTCTCCCGTTCCGCGTCCGCCCCCGACGTCGTCCACGTCACCGAGGGCTGGACCAGCGAGGAGGACCACCACCGGATCTTCGCCGGCGAGGCCGCCCAGGCCGTGGTGGCGCAGATCGGCGGGCTGCTGGCCAAGGAGTCCGAGTACACCGACTACGTGCCGGTCCGCGGCAAGGCCGCCTTCTGACCCGCCGAACACCCCACACCCCAGCCCCTGCCGCCTCGGTGCCCGCCGAGGCGGCCCCCGTCCTCGCCCGACCGTCCGCCACCACCCGTGAAAGGCAACGACCATGGCCGCGGCACGCCCCTCCCTCGACCCCGAACTGCATGAACTCCTGGCCGACCTGCCGCTGATGTCCCAGCTCAGCCCGGAAGTGCTGGCGCAGGTACGCCCCTTCTCCTCGATGCCCGTCGAACCCCTCCTGGAAGGTCGCGCGATCGACCGGCGCGAGGCCACCGCTGCGAGTCCGGACGGCACCCCGATCCCCTTGTCCGTCTTCAGCCCCGCGAACACCGATCGCGCCACCGCCCCGCCCTGCGTCTACTGGATGCACGGCGGCGGGATGGTCATGGGCGACCGCTTCTCACAGATCGACATCCCGCTGGAGTGGCTCGACGAGTTCGGCGCCGTCGTGGTCTCCGTCGACTACCGGCTCGCGCCCGAGTCCACCGGTACCGTCCCGGTCGACGACTGCTACCAGGGACTGCTCTGGATCGCCGAGCACTCCGAAGAACTGGGCGTCGACCCCGCCCGGATCATCGTCGCAGGCGCCAGCGCGGGCGGCGGCCTCGCCGCCGGCGTCACCCTGCTGGCCCGCGACCTCGGCACCCCGGCGATCGCCGCCCAGGTCCTGATCGGCCCCATGCTCGACCACCGGAACACCACCGCCTCCAGCCTCCAGTACGCGACCGGGCCCGGCGTCTGGACCCGCGAGATGAACGGATTCGGATGGCGCTGCCTCCTCGGCGACCTCACCGACGACGAGGTACCCGCATACGTCTCACCCGCCCTGGCCGACGACCTCGCTGGCCTGCCGACCACCTACATCGACACCGGCTCCGCCGAAGTCTTCCGCGACGAGGACACCGACTACGCCACCCGCATCTGGGCGGCCGGCGGCCAGGCCGAACTCCACGTCTGGGCAGGCGGCTTCCACGGATTCGACGCCCTGTACCCGCAGGCACACATCTCGGCCACAGCTCGCCGAACCCGCACTGACTGGCTCGCCCGACTCCTGCCCACGAACCCCGCCGCTTAGGGGGAGGTGACCTCGGCGATCGCCTCCGCCGAGAGGTGGAAGTGGCGCCGTACGTCCTCCGGCTTCTCGTGCCGGGATTTCGCCATCAGCATCAGCTCGCTCGCCTCCGCCCGGCAGGTCGGCCGGCGCGATCCGCAGCCGGCCGAGACCGATGCGGCGACCGACGAACGGCGAACGGCCCGACGTGGCCGGGGAATTCCGCGCAGGCATCCGGATTCCGCTGCGCCCGTACCGGACTTCATGAAGACTGGGTGAAGGTTCTGTGCGTCGAACGGTGTGGCGTGCGGGATCTCGCCACGCGAAACGTGACACAGCCTCACCACAGTGCCATTCCGAGGAAGTCCACGAGACGAGGAACGCACGTCATGAGCATCGGCACACGAGCCCTGCGGTCCGCAGGCGCCGCCACCATCGCCCTGGCCACCGTCTGCACCCTCACGCTCGGCACGGCCGGCGGCGCGGCGGCCGACACCGATCCGGCCGTCGACCTGGCCGTCGACCTGCCCCTGCCGCCCGGCGCCGTCGGGAGCCATCCCGCCGCGGTCAACGACAACGGGGTGATCGTCGGTGATGTCACCGATCCGAACTACCGGATGTCCCCGGTCCGTTGGAACGCGGACCTCAGCCCCACGGCGCTCCCGCTGCTGCCCGGGGACGCGAGCGGCTACGCCGTGGCCGTCAGCGACGACGGCACCGCCGTCGGCTACTCGGGGAACCGCCTGGTGCGCTGGTCCCCCGACGGCACGGTCACCGCGCTGCCGCTGCTGCCCGGGGACGCCGCCGGCTGGGGCTACATCCACTCGATCAGCCGCACCGGCACGGCCGTCGGGCACTCCGCGGTCGGCGCGGCCTCCCACGCGGTGAAGTGGGGCCCGGACGGCCTCGCCGTCCCGCTCGCTCCGCTGAGCGGCGACGTCAACAGCAACGCCGTCTCGGTCAACAGCTCGGGCGAGGCGGCCGGCCTCTCCTACTCGGCCGCCGGCGTCGCCCACCCCGTGAAGTGGAGCCCGGACGGCACCCCCACCGCGCTCGACCCGACCTCGGCCTACACCAACGTGTGGGTCGTCCAGATCAACGACGCCGGCACCGTGCTCGGGCGGGGGGCCACGCCGACCGGTGCCGCGAACGACCAGTGGCGGTCCCTGACCTGGAAGGCCGACGGCACCGTCACGGACCTGGGCCGGCACTCCTCGGCGAACGCCATCAACGCTTCGGGCACCGTCGTCGGCAAGCAGACCGGCGCGGACGGCATCGACTACACCGCCACGAGCTGGAGCCCGGGCGGCACCGCCACCACCATCGGCGCCGACTACGAGTACACCACGGCCGTCGCCGTCAACGACTCCGGCGTCTCCGTCGGGCACACCGGCACCAAGGTGCCGCAGGCGCAGGAGCGTTACGCCCTCCGCTGGGAGGCCGACGGGACCATGACCGACCTGAACGTGGCACCGGGGAGCAACTCCTACGCCCTGTTCATCAACAAGACGGGCCTGACCGTCGGTGTCCGGGTCGGCCACCCGACGCCGTCCGGCACGACGTACAACGCGGTGGTCTGGCGGCCGTGACCGCCGCCCGGGCGTCCGGGGGCCCGCCTGTGCGGGTGGGTCCCCGGACGCCCCGGACGCCCCGGCCGCCCGCCGGCCACAAGGCGGTGTGAGGCACGCACCGCCAACACCCTGTGCGGCCAGCGGGGCTACTCAATCCGCAGTACGCCCGCTGCCCGGTCCTCCGCCGTGCGGCCGGGAACCGCGGGCTCCCGTCATCCGCGCGGGCGATGTGCCGCTCCGTCGCGGTGATGACACCGTCTCAGCCTCTGTGGCGAGGCCGGATCACCGTCCTGCGGCCTACCGTCTTTCGCATGACCGGAATCCGCCGCGCCGCCGTCGCCGCCGTGCTCGCCCTCGCCCTGTCGTTACCGATCGCCGCAGCCGCGGGTCCGGCGTCCGCAGCACCTCTGCCCGCCGCCACCGCCGCCCCTGCCGCCACCGCCGCGGAGGCGGCCGCCGCACAGCTCGACCTGCCCCGGCCGACGGGGCGGCAGCCCGTCGGCCGCAGCACGCTGCACCTCGTCGACCGGGACCGCCCGGACCCATGGGTGCCCTCCGCGGGGGCACGGCAGTTGATGGTGTCGGTGTACTACCCGGCCCGCCCCGGGACGGGCGGCCCGGCGACGCCGTACCTGACCGCCGAGGAGGCCCGGCTGCTGCTGGACCTCCAGGTGCCGGGCGGCAACGTGCCGTCCGAGGCGGCCACCGGCCTCCACCCGTGGGCGCGCACCGACGCCCGCCCGGCGCCCGGCAGGTTCCCGCTCGTCGTCCTCTCCCCCGGGTTCACGCTTCCGCGCGCCACGCTCACCGGCCTCGCCGAGGACCTGGCCGCCCGCGGGTACGTCGTCGCCGCCGTCGACCACACCTACGAGACCTCCGGCACCACCTTCCCGGACGGACGCACCCTGACCTGCGCCGTCTGCCAGGACCTGACCGAGGCCAAGATCGCGGCCGTGCCCCCGAGCCGGGCCCAGGACATTTCCTTCGTCCTCGACCAGCTGACCGGCCCCCGCGCCGCCTGGCCCCACGCCCACATGATCGACCGGGACCGGATCGGCCTGGCCGGGCACTCCATCGGCGGCAACTCCGCGGCCACCGCGATGGCCGCCGACCGGCGGATCCGCGCCGGGGTCAACATGGACGGCAAGTTCTTCGACCCGTTCCCCGCCGACGGGCTGGGCGGACGGCCCTTCCTGCTGCTCGGCACCCAGGCCGACCACAACTCCTCAGGCTGGGACACCAGTTGGAACGAGGCCTGGACGCGGATGGACGGCTGGAAGCGCTGGCTGACCGTGACCGGCTCCAACCACGGGACCTTCACCGACGGACCGCTCATCGCGGCCCGCGCGGGCCTGCCCGACCCCGGAGCAACACTCGCCCCGCTGCGCGCCTCGAAGCTCACCCGGGCCTACGTCGGCGCCTTCTTCGACCTGCACCTGAAGGGCGTCCCCCAGCGGTTGCTCGACGGCCCGTCGGCCGGGTACCCGGAGGTCGTCTTCCAACAGGCCTGACGAGCCCCCGGTGGGCAACGGCCGAACCATCACGACGGCAACCCGCTCCCGGCCCCGGCCCGGCTCGCCCTCGTCGCGAGAATCCTCGGCGAGCCGTGCGCGACACCGCCGCTGTCGGGGCAAGCGGTACGGGCGCCCCTGAGCGCTCCGCCTCGCTCGCGCGGACGGCAGGGCGGCCGCGGTGCCCCGCCCGCGGGCGGGGCACTGCGGGTTGACGTCGGGGCCGGTCCGAAACCCCTTGGACGGCACGGGGACCGGTCTGCTGCACTGGGGCACGGCCGCTGTCGGAGTCGAAGGGGTGCGGCGATGACCGAGATCAGGCTGCACCTGACGGTGCGCGGCCTCACCGCCGCGGACCTGCCGTCCTGCGGCTGGGCCGGCTCCCCCAAACACGTGCGCGACCTCGTCCACCAGATCCGCCGGGCCGAGTCGGGCGAGATCGACTACCTGGCGGTCTGCACGCCGGCCGGGCTCCCGGTGGCGGTCGGCGGCATCGACTACACGGTCGAGCCCGGCGCCGGCACGCTCTGGCAACTCGGCGTCCACCCGGCCCTGCAGTCCTGCGGGATCGGCACGCTGCTGATCCGCTCCGCCGAGCAGCGGATCGGCGCCCGGGGCCTGACCCGCGCCGAACTCGCCGTCGAGGAGGGCAACCCGCGCGCCCGCGCCCTCTACGAACGCCTGGGCTACCGCACCTTCGGCCGCGCGCTCGACTCCTGGGACGTGGAGGCCGAGGACGGCTCGCTCCAGCGGTACGAGACGATGTGCACGCTGATGCGCAAGGACCTGGCGTGACACCGGACTTCACGGCGTTCGTCGCCGCCGCGACGGCGACCCGCTCGCCGGCCCCGCGGCGGTGCCGGACGCCCGGGGCGAGCACCTGCTCCTGCTGCGGCCGCACCCGGACTCCCCGGCCCACCGGCCCTCCTGAGCCCGCTCGGTGGTCGGCCCGTGGCGGGCGCGGGGCGGGCAGTAGGATCGGCAGCGTCGCATCCCGTACACATCACTGGTAGGAGACCTTCCATGGCCCAGGTCACGCTCAAGGGAAACCCGGTGCAGATCGGCGGCGAGCTGCCCGCCGCCGGCAGCCAGGCGCCCGAGTTCACGCTGGTCGGCGCCGGGCTCGCCGATGTCTCGCTCAAGGACTTCGCCGGCCGGCGCAAGGTCCTGAACATCTTCCCCAGCATCGACACCCCCACCTGCGCCACCTCCGTGCGCACCTTCAACGCCAAGGCCGCCTCCCTCGACAACACCGTCGTGCTGTGCGTCTCGGCCGACCTGCCGTTCGCGCAGGCCCGGTTCTGCGGCTCCGAGGGCCTGGAGAACGTCAAGACCCTCTCCACCCTGCGCGGCCGCGACTTCCACGACGTCTACGGCGTCGCGATCGCCGAGGGCCCGATGGCCGGACTGACCGCCCGCGCGGTCGTCGTCCTCGACGAGAACGACACCGTCCTGCACACCGAGCTGGTCGCCGAGATCGCCGACGAGCCGAACTACGAGGCCGCGCTCGCCGCCCTCAACTGACCCACCCTGCCTCCTGCCCTGTCCTCTGCCCCACGAGCGGAGGACAGGGCAGGGAGCGAACCACCGGGCACAGCAGGACGACCCCCGAAAAGTGCCGACGCCCACCGCGCGGGGCACTGGCCTGAGCGGCCGTGAGCACGGAAATCCACGGCGCCATCGAGTACCGGCACCCCGATCCCGACGACGAGGGCCCGGGCCGGTGGAACGCCGCGATGGACCTGTGGCCGCTGTACGACCGGAGCGACTACGAGGCGTTCGCCTGCCTCTTCGGGGTGCGCAACCACGCCGGGTTCCGGCCGCCGGCCGACGGGCGCGGCCTTCCCCCCGACCTGTCCGACGCGCTGCGCTCGGACCTGGGGCCGCTGGTGGACGCCGGTGATCTCCACAGCGCCACCTGGGCGGACTGGGCCGAGATCGCCGCACTCGACCCGCACGCCACCCCCGCCCGCTACACCGGCCGCCTGAGCTGGTCCACCACCTCTCCGCCCGTGACCCGGGAACGGCGGCTCGTACCCGAGCAGTGGCCCGCCGACGTGCTCGCCGCCGTCGGCCCGCCACCGGCCGGCCTCGACCGCACCACCGGCGTCTCCCACTGGACCCACGCGGACGTGCAGTGCCGCTACGAGCCGCTCACCGCCGCCTGCCTGCTCGGCCCCGGCACCCACTGGCCCCACGTCTTCGCCGTGATGAAGGCCCTCGCCGACCGCTTCGGCGATCACGGCGTACGCCTCGTCGTCGCCTTCAACTGACCCCGGCCCGCCGGCCCTCCCGCCGGCCCTCCCGCCGGCCCTCCCGCAGGACCGGCGGCAGCGGTCCGGCGGGTCGTGTCAGCGGTAGGCGGCGAGGAAGGCGCGGACGCCGGCGTCGGCGTAGTGGTCGAGTTGGGGCTGGGTGTGCTGCGGGCTGCCGTGGAACATGGCCTTGTTGACGGGGATCCACAGCAGCAGGCCGGAGAAGTGGTTGGCGGCCAGGAGCGCGTCGTCGACGCGCAGCAGGCCCTGGTCGGCCAGGCGTTGGAAGGTGTCGGCCAGGGTGGCCAGTACCCGTTCGAAGCCCTGCTCGTACCAGGCGGCGCCCAGGTCGGGGAAGGTGTCGGCGTTGGCGATGACGAGGCGCCGCAGCTGGAGCACCTGGGGCTGGGTGAGGGTGGTGAGGAACTGGCGGGCCAGCTGGAGCAGGTTCTCCTCCAGTGAGTCCGCGTCGGCGGGGATGTCGGCCACCAGGTCGATCATGGTTTCGATCCGGTCAGTGGTGGCCAGGACGATCTCGGCGAACAGCTTCTCCTTGTCGGCGAAGTGCTTGTAGACCGTCTGCTTGGACACGGCGGCCAGTTTGGCGATGTCGTCCATGCTCGTGCCGGCGTAGCCCTTGGCCATGAACGCCGTGGTCGCGGCCTCCATGATCGCCTGGTGCTTGCGGGCCGAGCGTCCCGCGGGTTCGTTCGCTTCCATGCGGCTCCTCCTTCACGCTAACAGTACTGGACAGTCCAGTTCCTCTGTGAGTACTGTACAGTCCAGTTCTGCGACCGGGGCTCGACCCAAGGGGGATGTCGCATGACCCAGACGATCCGCGCACCGTTCACCGGCCGCGCCGCCTCGACTCCGCTCGCCACCCGCGCACTGCTCGCCTGCGGGGCGACGGCCGGACCGCTCTTCCTGACGGTGGGGGTGATCGAGGGCCTCACCCGCACCGGCTTCGACTTCACCCGCAACGCCATCAGCCAGCTCAGCCTCGGCTCGCTCGGCTGGATCCAGGTCGCCAGCTTCCTGGTCACCGGCGCACTGGTGATCGCCGGCGCGGTGGGACTGCGGCGGACGATCGGCCGGAGCGCCGGCGGCACCTGGGCGCCGCGCCTGGTCGGCGTGTTCGGCGTCTCCTTCCTGCTCGCCGGCGTGTTCACGGCGGACCCCGGCGCGGGGTTCCCGGCCGGCACCCCGGACGGTCCTGCCACGCTGAGCGGCCACGGAACGGTCCACATGCTCAGCGGCACCGTGGGCTACCTCGCGCTGTGCGCCGCGCTCCTCGTACTGGCGCGGCACTTCGCGGCCCAGGGCCGACGTGGCTGGGCCCTGGCCTACCGCCTCCTGCCGGTGGCGATCGTCGCCGGATTCGTCGCCTCCGCCGCCACGGTCGCGGCCTTCACCGCCGCGGCGGGCCTGGGCCTGCTTGCGCTCACCACGGCCGCCGCCCGGCTGGCCGACCCTACCCCGGCCACCCGGCGGTAGCACCCGCAAGCGGCAGCGGCCGCCCGAGACCAGCCCACCCACCCAGACAGACAGGACACCACGTCATGACCGCACCGGTGAAAGGCCCCGCCGGCTACTTCCCGTCGATCGAGCAGAAGTACGGCCGCCCGATCACCCACTGGAAGGACCTGATCCGCACCTCGCCCCTGACCAAGCACATGGAACTCGTCGCCTGGCTCAAAGCCGAGCACGGACTCGGCCACGGGCACGCCAACGCCCTCGTCGCCCACACCCTCCCCGAACGCGGTGACAACTGACCCGGACGCGGTGGCCTGCGGGCGGATCCATCCGTCGCCGTGGAGACGTCCGGGGGTACTCGCCGGGACGGTGGGGCTCGCCGGAGGACGGCCCGGAGCCGGTCACGGGGCCAGGGGGGACTATCACGATCTAGGTGTACGACACCCGGTTGGACTAGGTGTTGATCTTGCTGTCGGGCGTGGGCCAGGTGGCCTACGCCCGTCCGGCTG
>NZ_JBEXJK010000110.1:0-21197 GCF_040609095.1 Kitasatospora sp. NPDC004799 | reverse complement strand
GAACTCCCGCCGCGCCGCCCGCACGGCGGGCGGGGCGGCGTCGGAGTGCGTACATCGCGACGCGGAGGCGGGGGCACCTCCCGGCCGAAGGCTCGGGGCCATTGGCGACCGACGACAGCGCGGCGAGGTCGTGCCTCGACGCCGCCCCGCAGACGCGAGTTCGACGACAGGCCCCAGCAGGGGGTCGGTCACCGACGGCCGTCCAGGACCGAGCGCAGGAGGCCGATCCGGTTGGAGGTGATGGCGGCGACCCCGCTGCCGCGCAGCCGGCGCATGGTGCGGCGCAGGTCGGCGGTCCAGGTGGAGACGGCCAGCCCCTGGTCCGCCGCGGCGGCGGTGAACTCGGGGGTGACCAGGCCGAACGGCGGGTTGAGGTAGCGCGGCCGCAGGTCGTCCAGCAGGGCGCGCACGGGCATCCGGGGCTGCTTCCAGGTGAGCGCGATCTCGGCGTCCGGGCTCAGCTCGCGCACCGCGAGCACGGCGGCGGCGGGGCCGCAGAAGGCGACCGCCCGTTCGGCGCCGAGCCCGGTGACCACCGACCAGGCGGCGGCCGCCGGGCCGGCGTCGTCCAGGTCGATCAGCAGCCGGCGGCCCTCGACGGCGGCCACCGCCTTGACCGCCTCGGCGAGGGTGGGGACGGCGAGCGGGCCGCGCCGCAGCTCCGCCAGCTGTTCGGCGGTGACCCGGTCGATCGGGCGCGGGTCGCCCCAGAGCCGTTCCAGGGTGCGGTCGTGCAGCAGCACGGGCACCCCGTCGCGGGTGAGCTGGACGTCCACCTCGACGGCGTCGGCCCCGGCGGCGAGCGCGGACTCGACGGAGGGCAGGGTGTTCTCGCGGAAGCGGTACGGGTCGCCGCGGTGGGCGACGGCGAGCGGCTTGGCGGCGTTCGGCGCGGCGGCGTTCGGCGCGGCGGCGTTCGGCTTGGCGACGGCGTTCATCGGATCCTTCCGGCGAGCCAGGGGGTGAGGCTGTGGACGCCGATGCCCTCGCGGTAGCTGTGCTCCCCGGGCACGGTGACGATCAGCGTGGTGGACGGCGGGAAGGTGCGGGCCCGGACGTGCACCAGGTCGGACCAGACGGCGTTCAGGAAGCCGGGGACGCGGTCCCGGTCGACGTCGAAGGCGATGCCCTCGACGGTCACGGTGACCTCGTCGTGGGTGAACAGCCGGACGGTGACGGCGGGGCGCCCGTCGAACTCCAGCAGGGCCTCGTGCGGGATGCCGTCCGGCTCCCCCGCCGGGTCTCCCGGTCCGCTCGGGCCGACGAGCCCGGCGAAGGTCCGGTCGCGGCCGATGTCGTGCTGGGCGCGGACGGTCCGGCCGTGCCGGTCGGCCACGGCCTCGATCGCGAGCACGGCGCTCTGGGTGGTCGGCAGGTGCGGGGGTGGCATCCGGGCCTCTCGTTCGGTTCCGCTCGTTCGGTTCCGGGACTCGTGCGGCGCACCCGGCTCGCGCTGGTCACGCGAAGGGCGAGGGCGCCGACTAGCGTCGTTCGATCATCACATTGGTGGACTTGATGACCGCGGTGGCGGGTGCGCCGGGGACCAGGTTCAGCTCCTCCGCCGACTCCCGGCTGATCAGGGACACCACCCGGAACGGCCCGGCCTGGATCTCCACCTGCGCGGCCACGTCGCCGAGCACGACGTCGGTGACGATCCCCGGGAAGCGGTTGCGGGCCGAGGACGGCCGGCCCTCCGCCTCGGCGTTCTCCGGCCGGGCCAGCTCCCGGGCGAAGGCGGCGAGCTCGGCGCCCGGGATGATCCGGTGCCCGTGCTCGTCCCGCGCGGCGGCGACCCGCCCGGCGTCCACCCAGCGCCGCATGGTGTCGGCACTGACGCCGAGCAGCGCCGCGGCCTCGCCGATGCGGTACGGGTTGGCCGGCGCCTCGGGCTGGCCCATGTGCGTCTCCTGACGGTGGTACGGGTTCGGGAGGCGGGTGCCCCCACGCCATGAGTCGGGTGCCCCCGCGCCGTGCGGCGGCGGGTGCCCCCGGGCCATCCTGCCGCACCGGCGGCGCGGACGATCACGCGAGGGCGGCGGAGGCAGGCGCTACGGCTCGCCGAAGAGGTCGCGGCGCGCCGCGTCCCCGGCGGTGAGCACCGCCCCGGCGAGCACCGCGCCGCCGCCCGCCGTGCCGGCCCGCACCTCGGTGCTCAGCGGGGAGAGCCGGGCCAGCCGCCGCTCCACCCGGCCGGCCAGCTCCGGCCCGCCGGCCCGGCCGATCTCGCCGCCGAGCACCACGCAGCCGGGGTCCAGCACCACGCAGACGCTCGCCGCACCGATCGCGATCCGCTCGGCCAGCTCGTCCAGGAAGCCCTCGCCCGCCGGACCGGCCGCGAGCGCGGCCCGGACGACGGCCTCGGCGGCGGGGGCGTCCCCGGCCGTCCCGGCGGGCAGCCCGTGGGCGCGGGCCAGCGCGCAGATCCCGGCGCTGCCGACCAGGTCGTGGAAGCCGCCCGCGCAGCTGTCGGCGCTGGGCAGGCCGACGGTGCCGGGGACGGGCAGGAAGCAGATCTCGCCGGTGCCGCCGGAGAAACCCCGGCGCAGCCGCCCGTCCAGGATCACGGCGGCGCCGACGCTGTGGCCGAGCCACAGCAGCACGAAGGTGTCCCGGTCGCGCGCGGCGCCGACCCGGTACTCGGCCCGCCCGGCCAGGTTGACCTCGTTCTCCAGGATCACGTCGGTGCCGGGCAACTCCTGCAGCGCGGCGAGGAGTTCGGCGTGCCAGTGGGGGAGGTTGCCGGTGTTCTGCAGCCGCCCGGTGGCCGGGTCGACCAGCCCGGGGGCGCCGACCGCGACGGTGTGCAGCCGGTCGACGCCGGCGCCGCGCGCGGTCTCCAGCAGGGTGGCGACGATCGTGCCGGCGGTGTCCGGCCCGCCGTCGCCCTCGACCGGGACCTCGGCGGTGGCGAGGCTGCGCCCGGCCAGGTCGGCGACGACCAGGCTGACGCCGCCGGAGCGGACGTCGAAGGCGGCCAGGTGGGCCCGGGAGGCGACCAGGGCGTAGACCCGGGCGTTGGGGCCGCGCCGCTGTTCGCCGCGCTCGCCGACGACGGCCACCAGGCCGGTGCGCTGGAGGCGTTCGAGCAGGTCGGCGACGGTCGGCCGGGACAGGCCGGTGAGGTCGCGCAGCTCGGTCGCGGTCAGGGGTCCCTGTTCGAGCAGGAGGTTGAGCGCCAGCCGGTCGTTGATCGCCCGGGCGGTGCTCGGCGTGGCCGTACGCGCGGTGGTCATGGCAGATCATCCTTCCAGAGCATTTCTATCAGGGTCCCTTCCTGATAATTTATCGACCGTCACAGGGCACAGTCGCGCCCCTCGTCGCGCGACCGGGAGGGAACACTGAATGAGCGAGCGCAGCGAGCACATCATCGAGGGGCGCGCGTGGGCGAATGCCCCTGCCGAACGCAGCAAGGTGGGCGCATGAGCGAGCGCAGCGAGCACATCATCGAGGGGCGCGCGTGGGCGAATGCCCCTGCCGAACGCAGCGAGGTGGGCGCATGAGCGAGCGCAGCGAGCACATCATCGAGGGGCGCGCGTGGGCGAATGCCCCTGCCGAGCGCAGCGAGGTGGGCGCATGAGCGGGACCACCGCACCACCGGAGCCACTGGCCGCACCCCGCCGGGCCCGGGCGAGCATCGCCCTGGTCTTCTGCGTGCACGGGGCCGTCAGCGGCAGCTTCGTCACCCGCATCCCGTGGATCCAGGACCGGCTCGACCTCTCGGCCGGCCAGCTCGGCCTGGCCCTGGTCATGCCCGCCATCGGCTCCTCCCTCGCCATGCCGCTGGCCGGCCGCTTCGTGCACCGCTACGGCGGCCGGGCCGCGGTGCGCGGGCTGCTCTCGCTCTGGTGCCTGGCCCTCGCCCTGCCCGCGCTCGCCCCCTCGCTGCCCGCGCTGTGCGCGGCCCTGCTGGTGTACGGCGCCACGGCCGGGACGGCGGACGTCGCGATGAACGCCCAGGGCGTGGAGATCGAGGAACGGCTCGGCCGCTCGATCATGTCCGGACTGCACGGGATGTGGAGCGCGGGCGGCCTGCTGGCCTCCCCCTTCGGCATCCTCGCCGCCCACCTGGAGCTGGACGCCCGGATCCAGCTGGCCGTCACCGCGCTGATCCTGCTCGTCCTCGCCCAGCCGGTCTGCCGCGGCCTGCCCGACATCCGGGCGCACGAGGGCGCGGAGGAGCCGCCGCGGTTCGCGCTGCCGCCGCGCAGCTCGCTGGTGATCGGGCTGGTCGGCTTCTGCGCGGTCTTCGCCGAGGGCGCCTCGATGGACTGGAGCGGCGTCTACCTGCGGGACGTCACCGGCGCCTCGGCCACCGTCGCCGCCGCCTCGTACACCGCCTTCTCGCTCACCATGGCGGCCAGCCGGCTCGCCGGGGACGCCGCGATCCGCCGCCTCGGCGCCGTCCGCACCACCCGCGTCGGCGGCGCCGTCGCCACCGCCGGCGGACTGCTGGTGGTCGCCGCCGACAGCCCGGCGCTGGCCATCCCCGGGTTCGCGCTCATCGGCGTCGGCATCGCGGTGATCGTCCCGCTGGCCTTCGCCGCGGCCGGCCGGATCGGCACCAACCCCAGCCAGGCCATCGCGGGCGTCGCCACCGTGACCTACACCTCCGGCCTGATCGCCCCCGCGGTCATCGGCGCCCTCGCCGAGGCCACCTCGCTGACCGTCTCCTTCGGGCTGGTCACCGCGCTCGCCTGCGCCCTGCTGCTGAGCGCCGGGGCGCTGCGGCTGGCCGAACGGAATCCCGGCGGCGGGAACGTGACCGCAATGTCACCGGAAAAGCCTTCCGGAAAAGATCTTTCCGCGATATGATGGTGAATTCCCGAGGGAATTCCCGGATAAGGTCTCGAACCGTCGGGCGCAACCGCGCCCGGCGGTTTTCGCGCTCCGTGAGAGGGATTCCCCGTGTGCTACGACCCGGACGCCGCCCCGCCCGCCTTCGACTCCGCCCGGTGGCCGCTGGCGGAGGCCGCGCCGCTCACCCTGACCTCGGCCGACGGCACCCGCTTCGGCGCCTTCCTGGCCCGCCCCGAGATCGCCACCGGCCCCGGCGTGCTCGTCCTGCCGGACAACAAGGGCCTTTCCGCGTTCTACCGGCAGACCGCCGCCCGGCTCGCCGAACAGGGCCACCCGGCCCTCGTCCTGGACTATTACGGACGCACCGCCGGAGCCTTTCCGGAAAAGCGCCCGGTGGAATTCGGCGACCTGCCGAACCTGCTCCCCCACCTGCTCGCGCTCACCCCGGAGGGGCTGGACGCCGACATCACCGCCGCGCTGGACCGGCTGCGCGCCGTCGGGCCCGCCGAGGTGGTCGCGCTCGGTTTCTGCTTCGGCGGCCGGCAGGCCTTCCGCACCGCCGCCCCGGGCTTCGGCCTGGCCGGCGCGGTCGGCTACTACGGCTACCCGGACGCCATCGACGGCGCCCCGGGGCCCACCCAGCTGGCGGCGGGGCTGGCCGCCCCGATCCTCGCGTTCTGGGGCGGCGCCGACGAACACATCCCGGCCGACACCGTCGAGGCCTTCGACGCGGCGCTCACCGCGGCCGGCTGCCCGCACGAGTTCGTCGACTACCCGGGCGCACCGCACAACTTCTTCGAGCTCTCCGCGGTCGAACACGCCGACGCGGCCCAGGACTCCTGGCGACGCCTGCTGGGATTCCTCGCCCGGCCGCGCCAGGTGCACTGACCACGGAGGTCGAACAGATGCCCCGAAGAATCCGCCCCTCCCTCGCCGCCGCCGTCCTCGCCGCCGCCGCGGTGGCGCTCACCGCCCCGCCTGCCCTCGCCACCACCGGTGCCACGGCCGACTTCGGCCCCGCCGAGATCCGCACCGGGATGTACGCCGGACCGAACGACCTCTGCCTGGAGGTCGCCGACTGGCGCACCGACAACGGCGCCCCGGTCCGGATCTGGACCTGCACCGGCGGCGACAACCAGAAGTGGACCCAGACCGCCCAGGGCTGGATCAACCTGCACAGCGGCAAGTGCCTGGAGATCCCGGCCTTCAGCACCACCGCGGGCGTCCAGGCCGGCCAGTGGACCTGCAACGGCGGCGCCAACCAGCAGTGGAGCGACCCGCCCGCCAGCCACCCCGGCACCCCGCGCCGGATCGTGAACGCCCACAGCTACCTGGTCCTCGACGTCTCCGGCGGCGTCCTCGCCGACGGCACGCCGGTGATCCAGTGGCCGTACCTCGCGGGCGCCTACAACCAGTACTGGCACTACAACCCGCCGAAGAACCCGTACAGCTGAGCCCGGGACCCGGGGCGGGCGGGGCCGGGGCACCGGTTACGCTTCGGCGGTGTCCCAGCCCGATGCCGCTCCCCCGCCGCCCGCCCAGCAGCAGGCACCCGCCGTCGCGCCGCGTTCCCCCTGGTGGCGGTTCGCGCTGCTGGTGGCCGTGCTCGCGGCGGCGGCCGGGTCGCTGCTGCTGTGGAGCCCGACGGAGCTGCTGTCCGGCGGGCTGGCCGACCGGCTGCCCGGGTACTGGTTCGGCCCGCTGTTCGCCCTGGTCTACGCGGTGGGGACGCTCGCCTTCGTGCCCCGGCCGGCGCTGAACGCGGCGGCCGGGCTGCTGCTCGGCATCCAGCAGGGCGTCCTGCTGGCGGTGCTCGGCACCACGGTGGGCGCCGCCCTGGCCTTCGGGCTCGGCCGGGGCCTCGGCCGCGAGGCACTGCGCCCGTACCTGCGCGGCAAGGTGCTCGGGGCGCTGGACCGGCGGTTCACCGAGCAGGGCTTCCGCAGCGTGCTGGTGCTGCGGCTGCTGCCCGGCATGCCGTTCCAGGCGGCCAACTACGGCGCGGCCTTCTCCGGGGTCCGCTTCCTGCCCTTCGTGCTGGCCACCGCGATCGGCGTGGTGCCGACCACCGCGGTGTACGTCACGGCGGCGGCCAGCGCGGACCGGCCGGGCTCGGCGGCCTTCCTGCTGTCGGCGGGGGTGATCGCGCTGCTGGTGCTGGGCAGCGCGGTCGGCCTCTGGCGGACGGCCCGGACCCGCCGCCGGGCGGCGGCCGGCTGAACCGCCGGGCGGGGCGCGCACGGCCGGCAAAATCGTTCGCGCCCGCGCGCCGCCGGACGCCAGGATGGCGCGCATGACCGAACTCGACCCGCGGGTGGACCCGCCGATGACGGCCGACGAGGCCGCCACCCTGACCGCCTTCCTCGACTACCACCGCGAGACCCTCGCCCTGAAGTGCGCGGGCCTGACCGACGACCAGCTGCGGCTGCGCTCCGTCCCGCCGTCCAACCTCTCGCTGCTGGGCCTGGTCCGGCACCTGGCCGAGGTGGAGCGGTACTGGTTCCGGACCGTGCTGCTCGGCCAGGAGTTCGCCGACGGGCTCTACTGGACCGCGGAGAACGAGGACGGCGACTTCGACGACGTCGACACCGCCGACGTCGCGGCCGACCTCGCCACCTGGCACGCCGAGGTCGACGCGGCCCGCCGCACCGCCGCCGGCCTGCCGCTGGACACCGTCGGCAAGAAGCCGCGCCGCGGCGAGCCGGTGACGCTGCGCTGGATCCTCACCCACATGATCGAGGAGTACGCGCGACACAACGGGCACGCGGATCTTCTGCGCGAATTGATCGACGGCTCGACCGGGGAGTGACGGGACGGGTGACGGGACGGGTGAAATCGTTTCCGCATTGTTGACAGAAGGTCAATTGCGCAGTGACCGCGACCGATAAGGTCAACGCGCGCAACCGTACGGCGCTGCGCCGCGTCAGTGGAAGTGCCCGGGTTCGCCCGGGTTTCCGGCGCGGCACGACTCGTACGGGGGTTGCGAGCGGGCACGGGACCGGTGAACAGTGCGATACTCGGACAGTTCCGACGAGTGGATGACGTGTCAAGAACGGCACGCGACCCCGGGGGACCAGGACGGGACGAGACAGGGAGGCGCGGCATGGGAGCACTTCGCGACGAGCACCACAACGGGTGGCTGATGCCCTCGGGAAGCTACCCGGCCGCGGTGTACGAGGACGAGTGGGTCGATCACGAGACGGTTCCGGCCGTCCCGTCGCCCGCGAAGATCGTCTCCCTGCGGCCGACGGGATTCGAGGCGGCCCGGACGGTCGGTGAGCACATCCGGGCGAGCACCCCGGTGGTCATGGACCTCACCGAGATGGAGGAGGCCGAGGCCAAGCGCATGGTCGACTTCGCCTCCGGGCTGATCTTCGGCACCCGGGGCGGCATCGAGCGGATCGCCCGGAGGGTCTTCCTGCTCACCCCGGCCGACGTCGAGGTCATGGTGATCGACCGCCCGATGGACGACACCGGCTTCTACAACCAGAGCTGACCAGCCGCGGCGCCCGAGAGCGCCGGCACCCGGAACCGGGGACGGTACACCCACCGTCCCCGGTTTTTTGCTGCCCGGGCGCCGGAACTTCGCGCCTCAGATGAGATCCCCGGCGAAAGAATGAGACATCCACGTCTCACATGAACTATGCTCGGCTCATGGCCACCGATCGCGACACCGTCCTGGAAGCCGCCGTCGGCGTGCTCTCCCGCCGCCCGACCGCCCACCTGGACGAGATCGCGCGCGCCGCCGGCATCAGCCGTGCCACGCTGCACCGGCTCTTCCCGGGGCGCGACGCGCTGCTCCGCGAGATCGGCCTGCTCGGGCTGCACCGGTTCGCCGCCGCGCTGGACACCGCCGAGGTCGAGCGGGGCGACACCGAGGCCGCGCTGCGCCGCCTGGTCGACGCCGCCGTGCCGGACGCCGCGCTCTGCGCCTTCCTGACCGGCGAGAGCCAGCTCTACGAGAACGACGACATCAACGACCTCTGGGAGGTCCAGATCGCCCGGCTGCACGCGCTCTTCCTGCGCGGCCAGCAGCAGGGCGTGTTCCGCATCGAGCTGAGCGCCGCCTGGCTGAGCGAGGCCTTCTTCGACCTGGTGGCCGGCGTCGGCTGGTCCATCCAGGACGGCCGGCTCGCGCCGCGCGACGCCGCCTTCTCGCTCACCGAGCTGTTCCTCGGCGGCGCGCTGCGCAGACCGGACGCCCGCCCCGGCAGCACGGACGACGGCTCCACCGAACACCCCACCACCCACAGCACCGCCGACCACAGGCCGGACACCGATACACCATGACCCTCCTGACCGCCCGCCAGCGCTGGACCGGCCTCGCCGTCCTCGTCCTGGCCGTGACCGTGGTCGCCCTGGACGCGACCGTCCTCTCCCTCGCCATCCCCTCGATCAGCGAGACGCTGCGCCCCAGCGGCACCCAGCTGCTCTGGATCGGCGACGCCTACTCCTTCGTGCTGGCCGGCCTGCTGGTCAGCATGGGCGCCCTGAGCGACCGGATCGGCCGCAAGAAGCTGCTGCTGGCCGGGTCCGCCGCCTTCGGCGCCGCCTCGCTGCTGGCCGCCTACGCGCCGAGCGCCGGCTGGCTGATCCTGGCCCGCGCGCTGCTCGGCGTGGCCGGGGCGACGATCATGCCCTCCACGCTCTCGCTGATCCGCGGCCTCTTCCCGGACGACCGGGAGCGGGCCACCGCGATCGGCATCTGGGGCGCGGCCGCCACCGCCGGCGCCGCGCTCGGGCCGGTGGTCGGCGGGGCGCTGCTGGAGCACTTCTGGTGGGGTTCGGTGTTCCTGCTGAACATCCCGGTGCTGGTCCTGCTGCTGGTGTCCGGCGCCTGGCTGCTGCCGGAGTCCAGGGACCCGGCGCCGGGCCGCTGGGACGTGCTGAGCGTCGTCCTGTCGATGGCCGGCGTGATCGGCGTGGTGTACGCGGTCAAGGAGGCCGCCGCGCACGGCGTGGACCGCTGGGACGTGCCGGCCGCCTTCGTGCTGGGCGCCGCCGCGCTGTTCGTCTTCGTCCGCCGCCAGCTGCGGCTGGAGACCCCGCTGCTCGACGTCCGGCTGTTCCGCGACCGGCGGTTCACGGCGGCCGTCGCGGCCTCGCTGATCTCCCTGGTCGGGCTCTCCGGCGTGATCTTCGTGGTCTCGCAGTACCTCCAGCTGGTCCGCGGCTACCAGCCGCTCCAGGCGGGCCTGGCCGAGCTGCCGGCCTTCGCCGGCTCGGTGGTCGGCGGTCTGCTGACCGCCCGGATCGCCCGGCGCTTCGGCGCCCGCAAGGCGCTGACGGCCTGCCTGCTGGCGATGGGTCTGGGCGTGGGCGTGCTCGGCTGGATGACGCAGGACACCACCTACCTGGTGCTGGCCGCCTCCTTCCTGCTGGTCGGGACGGCCGAGGGCGTGGTCTACACGCTCGGCGCCGACCTGGTGCTGGGCACCGCGCCCGCCGACAAGGCCGGGGCCGCCTCGGCGGTCTCGGAGACGGCGTACGAGCTGGGCACCGCGCTCGGCATCGCCCTGGTGGGCTCGGTGGTCGGCTCGATCTACGCGAGCGGGCTGGCCGTCCCGGCCGGGACGGACCCGGCGGCGGCCGCCCGGGCCGGCGAGTCGCTGGGCTCGGCCGTCGAGACGGCGCAGGGCCTGTCGCCGGAGCTCGCCCAGCCGCTGCTGGCGAGCGCCCGGGAGGCCTTCGTCCACGGCATGAACAACGCCGGGCTGCTGGCCGCCGCGCTGCTGTTCGGTGCGGCCTTGATGGCCTGGCGGCTGCTGCGCGGGCTGTCCGGGCCGCAGCCCGGGGCGGAGACCGTGGCGACGGACGTCGCCGCCGGGCCGACGCGGGTCGAGGCGTAGCAGCAGCTGAGCGGCGATACCTGAGAACGGTCGTTCCCCCGGGGGAACGACCGTTCTCGTCGGTGTGGAAGCCGTTCCCTACGCGCTCCCGAAGGGCAGCTCCAGCTCCGCCCAGACCACCTTGCCGTCCCGGGTCAGCCGGCTGCCCCAGCGCTGGGCCAGCTCGCTGACCAGGAACATCCCGCGCCCGCCCTCGTCCTGCTCGGCGAACGGGCGCAGCTGCGGGGTCTGGCCGCCCGCGTCGGAGACCTCCACGGTGAGCACCCGGTCCCGGAACAGCCGCAGCCGGCGCGGGGCGTCGGCGTGCAGCAGGGCGTTCGTGACCAGTTCGCTGACCAGCAGCTCGGCGTAGTCGGTGAGCGCGGACAGCCCCCAGGACTCCAGGGTGGCGCGGGTGAAGCGGCGGGCTCGGCCGGGCAGCCGGCCGCCGCCGGACAGCGGCAGGACGGCGATCCGGTCGGCGGGCAGCGGCAGCACCCGGGCCATGATCATCGCGATGTCGTCCTCGGTGCCGTCGGTGACCAGCGCCCCGAGCACGGCGTCGCAGCTCTCCTCCAGGGTCCGGCCGGGGCCGGCCAGGGTGCGGGCGAGCAGGTCGATCCCGGCGTCCAGGTCCTGGCCGCGCCGCTCGACCAGGCCGTCGGTGTAGAGCGCGACCATGCCGCCCTCGGGGATGGTGAACTCGATCGACTCGAAGGCCACCCCGCCGACGCCCAGCGGCACCCCGGGCGGCACGTCCACGACGGCGGCGGTGCCGTCGGGGGCGACCCGCACCGGCGGCAGGTGCCCGGCCGAGGCGACCTGGACGGTGCGCTCCAGCGGGTCGTACACCGCGCAGATGCAGGTGGCGAACTGGCCCTCGCCGATGCCGGAGGCGGTCTCGTCCAGCCGGGTGAGGACCTGCTCGGGCGGCATGTCGAGGGTGGCGAGGGTCCGGGCGACGGTGCGCAGCTGGCCCATCGTGGCGGCGGCCCGGATGCCGTGGCCCATCACGTCGCCGACCACCAGGGCGACCCGCCCGCAGGACAGCGGCACCACGTCGAACCAGTCGCCGCCGACCTCGCTGACCACGCTGCTGGGCAGGTAGCGGTAGGCGATCTCCAACCCGAGGGTGCGGTGCACCTCCTGCGGCAGCAGACTGCGCTGGAGGGTGAGCGCGGTCTCCCGCTCGCGCCGGTAGAGCCGGGCGTTGTCGAGCGCCAGCGCGGTGCGGGCGACGAGTTCCTCGGCGAGGGCGACGTCGGCGGCGGTGAACGGCTCGGGGTTGCGCATCCGGATGAACTCGGAGCCGCCGAGCACCATGCCCCGGGCGGTGATCGGCACCATCAGGTACGAGTGGATGCCCGCCGCCATCCCGGGGGCCACCCGGTCCTCGCTGGCCACCAGCCCGCGCAGCGTCTCCTCGTCCACCTGGGCGCGCAGCAGCGGCTTCCCGCTGCGCAGGCACTGGACGTAGCTGCGGTCGGGGGCGTACTCGGAGGTCTCGCCGACCACGTCCACGGCGCTGGCCAGGCCGGTCTCGTAGGACTCGCCGACGGCGACGGCGCGCAGCTTGATGTTCCGGTCGGAGGGGATCGCGGCGGGCTCGGCGCCGCGCAGCACCGGTTCCAGCAGGTCGACGGTGGCGAAGTCGGCGAACCGGGGGACGACGGCCTCGATCAGTTCCTCGGCGGTGCGCTGGAGGTCGAGGGTGGTGCCGATCCGGGCGGTCGCCTCGGCGATGGTGGCGAGCCGCTCCTGGGCCCGGGCGGCGCGGGCCTCGGCCTGGAAGCGCTCGGTGACGTCGATGATCGAGGAACAGACCCCGAGGATCCGGCCGGTGGAGTCCTCCAGCCGGAAGTAGGAGGCGGACCAGGCGCGGTCCCGCTTGGGGTCGCCGGGGACCCGGCCGTGCGAGCGGGCGTCCACCACGGGCTTGCCGGTCTTCAGCACCTGACGCATGATCTGCTCGATCTCGGCGCTGTTGATGCCGGGCAGCACGGCGGATATCCGCCGGCCCAGGTGGGCGGCGACCGGCACCCCGTTCATCCGGGCCAGCGCCTCGTTGATCCGGATGTAGCGCAGCGCGGTGTCGTAGACGGCCATGCCGATCGGCGAGCGGTCGAAGATCCCGTCCAGCACCGCGAGGTCGGCCTCGACGGCGTGCAGGGCGCGGGTGTCGGAGGCGGTGGCGAGCAGCAGCAGGGTGCCGGCCGGGCCGGCGATCGGGTAGGTGCGGAACTCCAGGTCGACCTTGTGGCCGTCGCGGTGGCGCACCGGGAAGACGCCGGACCAGCCGCTGCCGCTCATGATCTGCTGGAACAGGTCGAGCACCTCGGCGCGGTCGGACTCGTCGGTGAGCAGCTGGGCGGCGTAGCTGCCGACGGCCTCCTCGGCGGGGTAGCCGAGCAGGGCCTCGGCGTCCTCGCTCCAGTGCAGGATCAGTCCGTCGTCCTGGAGCAGCGCCGTCGCGAGCGGGACGAGCCGGTGGCCTTCGGGGCGCGCGCCCTCGGGACGCACCGGGGTGCCGCCCGGTGCCGGGTCGGCGGCGTCGGTCGCGTCCCACTCGTGTCCGTGCATGATCAGGCAGCACCCCGGTTCGGCTCGTGCCCGGCCGGGTGGGCCTCGCGGTCCGTGCCGGCCGGGGTTCTTCTCCAGACTGCACGGACATCGGCCGCCCGGCGACCCCTTGGTCAGGGGGCGTCCGGCCGCTCCGGGTGTACGGGCGTCATGGGCGTACCGGCCGCAGCGTACTCTCCAGAACGCCCGCCCACTGCCGGATCACTCCGGAACGTCGGTGGCTGTCGTCGGTGAGCAGGTTGGCGAGGCCCAGGCCGCGGGCGAGGTCCAGGGTGGCCTGCACCGATTCGCGCACGCCGGGGCGGCTCTCGTCGGCGTCCAGGAACTCCACGGCGGCCCGGTGGGCCTCCCGGCCGACGTGGCCCTCCAGGGCGATGATCCGCTCGCGCAGCGCCTCCTCGGTGGCGGCGGCGGTCCACAGGTGCAGGGCGGCGCGGAACAGCGGGCCGGTGTAGAGCCGGACGATCATGTCGACCACGGCGCCGGTGCGGTCCGGCCCGGCGGCCGGCAGCTCGTCCGCGTGGGCGCGGACGGCTGCCAGCCGCTCGGCGGTGACGTGCTCGACGGCCGCGGTGAAGAGGTCCTCGCGGGTCGGGAAGTGGTGCTGGGCCGCACCCCGGGAGACCCCGGCCCGCTCGGCGACGACGGTGACGGTGGAGCCGTGCCAGCCGAGCTCGGCCAGGCAGTCCACGGCCGCCGCGAGCAGCCGGGCCCGGGTCGCTCGACTGCGGTCCTGCTGCGGGGTGCGGGCGGCGGGGTGGCTGGTCATGGCGGCGGGCGCTTCCTGTTCCGGTCGGGGCGCGGCGGCTCCCGGTCGGGGCGCGGCAGGAAGATCCTCACAGACGGGCGCCGGTCTTCGGCCGCCGGGTCGGCCGCGGCCGCTCAGCGGACGGCGGCGCGGCCGGCCTCGCGGGCGCGCAGCTCGCGGCGGAGGATCTTGCCGGCCGCGGACTTGGGGACGGCGTCCACGAACTCCACCGCGCGGACCTTCTTGTAGGGGGCGACCTGGTCGGCGACGTACCCGGTGACCTCCTCCACGGTCAGGGCGCTGCCGGGGGCGCGGACCACGAAGGCCTTGGGGCACTCGGTGCCCTCGGCGTCCGGGACGCCGATCACGGCGGCGTCGGTGATCTCCGGGTGGCCGAGCAGGACGGCCTCCAGTTCGGCGGGGGCGACCTGGTAACCCTTGTACTTGATCAGCTCCTTGACCCGGTCGACGATGTGCAGGTAGCCGCGCCCGTCCACGAAGCCGACGTCGCCGGTGTGCAGCCAGCCCTCGGCGTCGACCACCGCGGCGGTCTCGGACGGGCGGCCGAAGTAGCCCTTCATCACCTGCGGGCCGCGGATCAGCACCTCGCCGCGCTCGCCGGGCCCGAGGTCGCCGTCGGAGCCGTCCAGGGCGGCGATCCGCAGCTCGGTGGAGGGGACCATCCGGCCGACCGAGCCGGGCGGGGGGTCGCCCTCGCGCGGGGAGACGACGTGGGTGACCGGGGAGAGCTCGGTCATGCCGTAGCCCTGGAGCAGGTGCGGCAGGCCCAGCCGCCGGGCGCAGGCGTCGGCGAGTTCGTGGTCCAGCGGGGCGGCGGCGCACAGCAGGTACTCGACCGAGGAGAGGTCGTACTGCTCCACGACGGGGTGCCGGGCCAGGGCGAGGGCGATCGGCGGGGCCACCACCAGGGCCTGCACCCGGTGCTCCTGGACGGTGCGGCAGAACTGCTCCAGGTCGAAGCGGGGCAGCACGACCACGGTGGCGCCGCAGCGCAGGGGCTGGTTGAGCAGCGCGGCCAGTCCGTAGATGTGGAAGAAGGGCAGGACGGCGAGCACCCGTTCGCCCACGGCGGGGCGGTAGAGGGCGTCGCACTGGGCGAGGTTGGTGGCGATCGAGCGGTGGGTGAGCATCACGCCCTTGGGCAGGCCGGTGGTGCCGCTGGAGTACGGGAGCACGGCGACGTCCTCGCCCGGGTCGATGGTGACCTCGGGGGCGGGGCCGGTGGCGGCCAGCAGGTCGGCGAGCGAGCGGTGGCCCTCGGCGCCGTCCAGGACGATGATCCCGGCCAGCGGGCGGCCCTGTTCGGCGAGCAGTTCGGCGGCCGCACGGGCGGTCGACAGGAAGCGGCCGACGGTGACCAGCCAGCGGGTGCCGCTGTCGCGCAGCTGGCCGGCCAGGTCGACGGGCGTGGCGAAGGAGGAGACGGTGGTGACGGTGGCGCCGGCCCTGGTCGCGCCGTAGTAGGCCATCGGGTAGGCGGTCGAGTTGGGGCTGAAGAGGGCGACGACGTCTCCGCGGCGCACGCCTGTCTCGGCCAGCCCGGCGGCCACCCGGTCGACGGCGTGGGCGAGTTGGGCGTAGCTGGTGGTCTCGCCGGTGACGCCGTCGATCAGGGCCGGACGGTCGCCGTACCCCTCCGCGGCGCCGAGCACCGCCTCGTGGATCGGCAGGTCGACCAGGGGGACGTCGGGGAACTCGCTTCGGAACACCAAGATGAGCCTCCAGTACGGAAGTTGACGTAGCAACAAAACCGGTGAGCGCTTCGGTGCGGGGCGCGTTCAGGAGCATACGGACAGTCAGGGGTCTGGCTCGGCCATTGTGGGGAACCGGGGGCGGGGCGTGCGTGGTGCGCGGTTGCTCCCGGGGGGCGCCCGGCGGGGCGGTGCGCACCACCGCCGCCCGCCCCCAGCCCGCCGTGGGGCCGGTTGCCGCCCCTGCCGCCGCGGTCGCACCGGGTGGCGACGGGCTACGTCAAGGCCCGCGCCGGCACCACCCCGGCGGGCGACCCCGAACGGGTGGCCGACCGGGGTGGCGGGCGACGGCTCTCAGTAGGACTTGGGCAGCCCGAGGGTGTGCTGGGCCACGTAGTTGAGCACCATCTCCCGGCTGACCGGGGCGACCCGGCCGACCCGGGTGGCGGCCAGCAGCGCGCCCAGGCCGTACTCCTGGGTCAGGCCGTTGCCGCCGAGGGTCTGCACCGCCTGGTCGACGGTGCGGGCGGCGGCCTCGCCGGCGGCGTACTTGGCCATGTTGGCGGCCTCCCCGGCGGCGAGGTCCTCACCGGCGTCGTAGAGCAGCCCGGCCTTCTGGGTCATCAGCCGGGCCAGCTCGATCTCCACGGCGCACTGGGCCAGCGGGTGGGCCAGGCCCTGGTGGGCGCCGATCGGGGTGGACCAGACGGTGCGGGTCTTCGCGTACTCGACGGCCTTGCCGAGGGCCTGGCGGGCGAGGCCGAGCGAGAAGGCGGCGGTCAGGACACGCTCGGGGTTGAGGCCGGCGAACAGCTGGAGCAGGCCCGCGTTCTCGTCGCCGACCAGGGCGTCGGCGGGCAGCCGGACGTCGTCCAGGAAGACCTGGAACTGCTTCTCCGGGGCGACGAGTTCCATCGGGATCGCCCGGTACTCGAAGCCGGGGGTCTCGCGCGGGACGACGAACAGGCAGGGCTTGAGCCTGCCGGTGCGCGCGTCCTCGGTGCGGGCCACGAACAGCACCGCGTCGCAGTGGTCGATGCCGGAGACGAAGACCTTGCGGCCGGTCAGCAGCCAGTCCTCGCCGTCCCGGCGGGCGACGGTGGATATCCGGTGGCTGTTGGAGCCGGCGTCCGGTTCGGTGATGCCGAAGGCCATCCGGCGGCTGCCGTCGGCGAGGCCGGGCAGCCAGCGCCGCTTCTGCTCCTCGGTGCCGTAGCGGGCGATCACGGTGCCGCAGATCGCCGGGGAGACGATGAGCAGCAGCAGCGGGCAGCCGGCCGTGCCGAGCTCCTCCAGGACGATGGCGAGGTCGGTGATGCCGCCGCCCCCGCCGCCGTACTCGGCGGGCAGGTTGACGCCGAGGTAGCCGGCCTTGCCGGCCTCCGCCCACAGTTCGTCGGCGGGCTCGCCGGCCCGGGCCTTGGCGAGGTAGTACGTGGAGCCGTAGCGGCGGCCGAGGTCGCCGACGGCCCGGCGCAGGGCCCGGCGTTCGGGGGTCTCCAGGAGCTGACTGCCGATGGTGGACATGCGGGTCCTTCCTCAGGCTTCGGTGACGACGCTCGGACTTCGGTGGGCTGGACGGAGGCTCACGCTTCGGTGGGCTGGACGACGGCTCAGGCTTCGGCGGGCTGGACGACGGCCAGCAGGGTGCCGGTCTCGACCTGCCGGCCGGGGGCGGCGCGCAGGTCGACGAGGGTGCCGTCGGCCGGGGCGGTGACGCGGTGCTCCATCTTCATCGCCTCCAGCACCAGCAGCGGCTGGCCGGCGGTGACGGTGTCCCCGACCGCGGCGGCGACCCGCAGGACGGTGCCGGGCATCGGGGCGAGCAGCGCGCCGGGGTCGGTGCGGACGGTGGGGTCGGGGAAGCGCGGCAGGGCGGTGAGCGCGGTGCCGCCGGCCGGGGTGTCGACGTGCACCCGGTCGCCGTACCGGGCGACCCGGTAGGTGCGCCGCAGCCCGCCCTCGGCGAGCACCACGCGGTCCGGCGCGGCCTCGACGAGTTCGACCTCCGGGTGGCCCTCGGCCACCAGGCCGGTACGGGTGAGCCGGTAGCGGACGGCCGTCTCGGTGCCGTCCTCGGCCCGGTAGCGCTTGAGCTGCGGCTGGGAGGGCAGGTTGCGCCAGCCGGAGGGCAGGGCGCCGCGGCGGCCGGCGGCGTCGGCGAGGGCGGCGGCCAGGGCGGCGCGTTCCACGCCCTCGGTGTCCGGGGCGGTGAGCTCGGCCGCGTGCTCGGCCAGGAAGCCGGTGTGCAGCTCCGCGGCCAGGAAGGCCGGGTGGCGCAGCGCGCGGACCAGCAGGTCCCGGTTGGTCGCCGGGCCGTGGACCCGGGCGCGGGCCAGCGCGTCGGCCAGCCGGCGGGCGGCGGCCGCGCGGGTGGGGGCCCGGACGACCACCTTGGCGAGCATCGCGTCGTAGTGCGGGGTGATCTCGCTGCCGGCCGCCACGCCGGAGTCCAGCCGGAGCCCGGTTCCGGTGAACTCCTGGTACGGGAACGGGAGTTCGAGCAGGTGCAGGGTGCCGGTGGCGGGCCGCCAGTCCGCGGCCGGGTCCTCGGCGTAGAGCCGGGCCTCGATCGCGTGGCCGTCGGTGGCCGGCGGCTCGGGCGGCAGCCGCTCGCCCTCGGCGACGGCGATCTGCAGGGCCACCAGGTCCAGGCCGGTGACCGCCTCGGTGACCGGGTGCTCGACCTGGAGGCGGGTGTTCATCTCCAGGAAGAAGAACCGGCCGTCCTCGGCGAGCAGGAACTCGGCGGTGCCGGCGCCGGTGTAGCCGATCGCGCCGGCCGCGGTGCGGGCCGCCGCGTGCAGGGCGGACCGGACCTCCGCCGACAGGCCGGGGGCCGGGGCCTCCTCGATCACCTTCTGGTGCCGCCGCTGCAGCGAGCAGTCGCGGTCGCCGACCGCCCAGACAGTGCCGTGGGCGTCGGCCAGCAGCTGGACCTCGACGTGCCGCCCGGCGGGCAGGTAGCGCTCGCAGAACACCTCGTCCGAGCCGAAGGCCTTGGCCGCCTCGGCGCGGGCGGCCGCCAGTTCGCCGGGGAGCTCGGCCAGGCCGCGGACGACCCGCATGCCGCGTCCGCCGCCGCCGGCCGCGGCCTTGACCAGCAGCGGCAGGTCGGCCTCGGTGGGCTCGGTGAGGGCGCCCAGCACCGGCACCCCGGCCTCGGCCATCAGGCGCTTGGCAGCGGTCTTGGAGCCCATCGCGGCGATCGCGGCCGGCGGCGGGCCGACCCAGACCAGGCCGGCGTCCAGCACGGCCCGCGCGAAGTCCGCGCTCTCGGACAGGAACCCGTACCCGGGGTGGACGGCGTCGGCCCCGGCGGCCAGCGCGGCCCGGACGATCAGGTCGGCGCGCAGGTAGGTGTCGGCGGGCGCGGCGCCGGGCAGCCGGACGGCGGCGTCGGCCTCGCGCACGTGCGGGGCGCCGGCGTCCGGGTCGGAGTGGACGGCGGTGGTCGCGATGCCGAGCTCCCGGCAGGTGCGGAAGACCCGGCGGGCGATCTCGCCCCGGTTGGCGACCAGCAGGTTGGTGATCATCGTCTCGGGGTTCCTCACAGTCGGAAGACGCCGTAGCCGCGCGCGCCCTCGACCGGCGCGTTGTGGATCGCGGACAGGCACAGGCCGAGCACCGTGCGGGTGTCGCGCGGGTCGATGACGCCATCGTCGTAGAGCCGGCCGGAGAGGAACACCGGCAGGGACTCGGCCTCGATCTGCTGCTCGACCATCGCCCGGATCGCCGCGTCCGCCTCCTCGTCGTACGGCCGGCCCTTCGCCGCGGCGGACTGCCGGGCGACGATCGACAGCACCCCGGCGAGCTGCTGCGGGCCCATCACGGCGGACTTGGCGCTCGGCCAGGAGAACAGGAAGCGCGGCTCGTACGCCCGCCCGCACATGCCGTAGTGGCCGGCCCCGTAGGAGGCGCCCATCAGCACGGACAGGTGCGGGACGGTGGAGTTGGCGACGGCGTTGATCATCATCGCGCCGTGCTTGATGATGCCGCCCTGCTCGTAGTCCTTGCCGACCATGTAGCCGGTGGTGTTGTGCAGGAACAGCAGCGGGGTGTTCCGCTGGTTCGCCAGCTGGATGAACTGGGCGGCCTTCTGGGACTCCTGGCTGAACAGCACGCCCTGGGCGTTGGCCAGGACGCCGACCGGGTAGCCGTGGAGGCGGGCCCAGCCGGTGGCCAGGCTGGTGCCGTAGAGCGGTTTGAACTCGTCGAAGTCGGAGCCGTCGACGATCCGGGCGATCACCTCGCGCGGGTCGAAGGGCACCTTGAGGTCGCCCGGGACGATGCCGAGCAGCTCCTCCTCGTCGTACCTCGGCGGCGCGGCCCGCCGGTCCGGGTCGGGGCCGGGCTTGCGGTGGTCGAGCCGGGCGACGATCCGGCGGGCGATCCGCAGCGCGTCCGCCTCGTCCGCCGCGACGTGGTCGGCCAGGCCGGAGATCCGGGCGTGCATCTCGGCGCCGCCCAGCGACTCGTCGTCGGCCTCCTCCCCGGTGGCCATCTTCACCAGCGGCGGGCCGCCGAGGAACACCTTGGCGCGCTCCTTGACCAGCACGGTGTGGTCGGACATGCCGGGCACGTAGGCGCCGCCGGCCGTCGAGTTGCCGAACACCACGGCCACGGTGGGGATCCCGGCGGCGGAGAGCCGGGTGAGGTCGCGGAAGAGGGCGCCGCCGGGGATGAAGATCTCCTTCTGGCTGGGCAGGTCGGCGCCGCCGGACTCGACCAGGTTGACCAGCGGGAGGCGGTTGTGCAGCGCGATCTCGTTGGCCCGCAGTGCCTTGCGCAGGGTCCACGGGTTGCTGGCGCCGCCGCGCACCGTCGGGTCGTTGGCGGTGATCACGCACTCCACCCCCTCGATCACGCCGATGCCGGTGACCAGGGCGGCGCCCACCGGGTATTCGCTCCCCCAGGCGGCCAGCGGGGACAGCTCCAGGAACGGCGAGTCCTGGTCGACCAGCAGCTCGATCCGCTCGCGGGCCGGCAGCTTGCCGCGCTTGCGGTGGCGCTCCAGGTACGAAGGGCCGCCGCCCGCCAGCGCCTTGGCGTGCTCGGCGTCGAGCTCGGCGAGCTTGGCGAGCATCGCGGCGCGGTGCTCGGCGTACTCGGGCCCGGCCGGGTCGACGCGGGTGGTCAGGACGGTCACAGCGGGGCCTCCGGGCGGTCCAGGAGCACGGTCGGGATGTCGAGGTGGCGGGAGCGCAGCCACTCGCCGAGGGCCTTGGCCTGCGGGTCGAAGCGGTGCCGGGCGGCGACGCCCTCGCCGAGCAGGCCGGTGAGGGTGAAGTTGACCGCGCGCAGGTTCGGCAGCAGGTGCCGGGTGACGGGCAACCCGGCGGTCTCGGGGAGGAGTTCGCGGAGCCGCTGGACGGTGAGGGTGTGCGCCAGCCAGCGCCAGCCGTCCGCCGTACGGGCCCAGACGCCGAGGTTGGCGTCGCCTCCACCGGCCGGGTGCGCGTCGACCTCTACCTCGACTTCCTCTGCCCCGAGTGCCGCAAGACGGAGCAGGCGCTGGCCGGTGAACTGGGG
>NZ_JBEXJK010000109.1:0-21206 GCF_040609095.1 Kitasatospora sp. NPDC004799 | reverse complement strand
TAGCGGCGGACGGGGCCGGCGAGCGGAGCGGGGTGGTCGACCAGGAAGGTGCGGGCGCCCGCGCCCACCGCCAGCGCGCCGTCCACCACGGTGGCGGCCACCACGGCCGCGAGTTCCGAGACCCGTTCGGGCAGCGGCAGCCGGTGCAGCGCGGCGGGCAGCGGCGACAGCCGGCCGAGCAGCCGCACCCGCTCCTCGGGCCGGATGCTCAGCCAGACCGCCTGCCGGTGCGCCTCCTCGCGCTCCTCCGGGCTGAGCCCGTCGCCGCCGCGCCGGCCGCCGCCGACGGTGCGCGCCAGCCGGTCCACCTCGGCCAGCACCTCCGGCAGTCCGGCCAGCGCGAGCATCCGCGAGCAGTGCTCGCCCGCGCACTCGGGGTGGAAGCAGTCGTAGCGGGCGACCACGGCCGGCGCCCCGCCCCGCACCAGCTCGTCGATGAACTCGGCGCCGTCCGGTTCGGTGACGACGCGTTCCAGCCCGGTGGTGTCGACCGGACGGTCGCGGTAGTGCGGGACGGCGCCCGGGGCGAAGGCGGCACCCAGGGCGAGCACCGCGACCGCCGCCACGGACTCGCGCCGGGAGCCGGGCGCCCGGGCCACGTCGGAGAGGTGGTGGAGGTCGAAGACGGTGTCCTCGACCTCGTCCCGCAGCCAGTCCCGCACCCGTTCCGCGCCCCCGGTGGAGAGCCAGCGCGCCGCCGCGCCGGAGTTCTTGAGCAGCGCCTCGGCCAGCCGGACCGGATCGGTGAACGGGTTGCCCAGGAAGGTGACCGGCCGGTGCGCCCGGGCCTGCGTCTGCGGCCGTCTACGGATCACCTCGGGGGTCCCGCCGGCCAGCCAGCTGCGGACCTGCGGAGCGGTCCAGCGGTCCTCCGGCTTCTTGGTGAACAGGCCCTGGAGGAGCAGCAGTTGGCGCGGGTCCCGGACGGCGCCAAGGTCCACCTCCTCCCCCATGACCAGCTCCAGCTCCAACTCCTGGTCGGCCGGGCGCTCGCCGTCCGCGCCGACGAAGCGGGGGCGGCCCACGAACAGCTCGTAGAGCACGTTGCCGAGCCCCCACCAGGGCCCGGCCTGGTGGTTCTTGCCGGCCAGCTGCTCGGGGGCCATGTAGGCGACGGTGACCATCATCGCGGAGGTGAACCGGCGGCTGTCGGTGAGCCGGTCGACGCCGCCGAAGTCGGCGATCACGAACTCCCCGGACCCGCTCCCGGGGCGCACCAGGATGTTGGCGGGCTTGAAGTCCAGCGGGTTGCGCTTGATCCGCTGCTGCCAGAAGTCGAGCAGGGCGACGAGCTCGTAGACGATCTGCTCGGTGGCCCGCCGGTCGCCGTGCCCGCCCGTCCGCCACAGGCCGGCGACGTGCGCGGCGAGGGTGACCGGCAGGTACTCCATGGCCACCCAGTCGACGTGGGCGCCGTGGTGGCGCACCCGGCCGAAGTCGATCAGGTGCGGGACGTGCCGGCGGAAGCCGTCGTTGCGCAGGTGGGCGAGCAGGTCGTGGTCCATCGGCTGGCCGGCGACGGCCACCTTGACGGCCGCGTCGCCGCCGCCGTCGGTGCGCCGGACGTACCAGACGGTGCCCTCGGAGCCGGTGCCGGCCCGGCCCAGCGGGATGAAGCGGTCCCGCAGGGCGTCCGGGAAGGCGCCCTCGAACGGGCCGTCGGCGCCCGGCGCGTCGCCGTACCCGCCCTCGGGGCCGCCCGGCCTGCCGTCCGCCGCTGCGCCCGGGCCTCCGCCGGAGCCACCGCCCGGCGCGAAGCCGCCACCCGGTGCGGGGCCGCCGGGCCCGATGCCGTCCAGCCAGGAGGGCGAGCCGGCCCCCGATCCCGACCTGGGCCGGACGACCTCGGTCACCGCCTCCGAATCGATGCCTCCCGGGCCTCCGAGGCCTCCCGAACCGCCCGGGCGCCCCGGCCTGCCCGGCCGCAGCTCCGTCGGGGCGTTCGGGTCGTACTGCGGCCCGGCATCCGGCTGCCGACGGGTGGCCGCCTCCGGGTCGTACCGCGGCTCGGCGCCGGACATCCGGCGCGTCGCGGCCTCCGGATCGAAGCGCGGCGGGGCGGCGGGCGCCCGGCGGGTCGCGGCCCGCGGGTCGACCCGGGTCAGCGGCTCCACCGGGGACGGGCCCGTCCCGAGCCGGGACGACCGGTCCGCAGCGGCTCCGGAGGCGCGCCAGCGCCCCCGCGACCACCGTTCCACCCTGCTCCCCGGCGGATTCCCCGGCTCGGCTCCGGCGGCCGAGCGGGGCCTCGGCCCGCGCCGACCGCCCTCGGCCGGGTCCGCGTCCTCCGTCGTGCCCATGCGACGTTCCCCTCCCCCGCAGCCCGGACCGGCGCGGGGCCGTGACCGTGCGCGCACCGATGCCGGGGTGGATTGTGACGCGCCATCATCCCGTACGGCGGCGCGGGTACCGGGCGCTTTTCCGGATCGGAGACCGACCCATCGCCGGACCGATACCGAAGCGCTACCCACGGCGGGGAACCGGGCGCCGTCGGACCGCCCGCGCGATCGCCGGACCGCACCGGAACCGGGCCGGAGCGGGCCCGGGCCGGAGCGGGCCGACCCCGGGCCCAACCCGGGAGAACCGGCCCGCCCCCTCAGCGCTCCTCGACCGGGCGCCCCAGCGGCTCCTCCAGGATCCGCCGGGCGATCTCGCCGGGCCGCACCGGGCGCCCGAAGTGCCAGCCCTGCGCCCAGTCGCAGCCCATGGTCCGCAGCCGTTCGGCGTCCCGGTGGGTCTCCACGCCCTCGGCGGTGACGTTCAGTCCGAGCGCGTGCGCCATCGACACCAGCCCGCTGACGATCCGCCACCCGGTGGACTCGTCCTTGCCCGGTTCGTGCAGGTCGCCGACGAAGGAGCCGGCGATCTTCAGCCCGGAGACGGGCAGGTCCCGCAGGTAGGCGAGGTTGGACCAGCCGGTGCCGAAGTCGTCCACCGCCAGCGACACCCCGAGGTCGACCAGCCCGTGCAGGGTGCGCAGCGCCTCGTCCTCGGGCCCGACCACGGTGGACTCGGTGATCTCCAGCTGCAGCCGGGCCGGGTCCAGCCCGGTGCTGTCGAGGATCCGGCCGAGGTCGGTGACCAGGGCGGCGCTGCGGGCCTGCCGCACCGCCAGGTTGACGTTGAGCTGCGGGGCGGCGTCGCCGTACCGCTTGATCCAGTCCGCGGCCTGGCCGCAGGCCTGCTCCAGCACCCAGCGGCCGAGCGGCATGATCAGCCCGGTCTCCTCGGCGGTGGTGACGAACTCGTCCGGGCCGAGCACGCCGAGCTGCGGGTGGCGCCAGCGCACCAGCGCCTCCACGGCGGCCAGCCGGCCGTCCGCGAGGCGGTAGAGCGGCTGGTAGTCGATGAAGAACTCGCCCCGGTCGAGGGCCGCGGGCATCCGCACCGACACGGCGTAGCGGCTGACCGCCCGGGCGTTCTCCTTGGGGTCGAACAGCGTCCAGCGGCCGCGGCCGGCCTCCTTGGCGCGGTACAGCGTGAGGTCGGCGGCCCGGACGGCGGCGCCCGGGGTGGTGGTGGACACCCGCCGTTCCAGCACGCCGACGCTGGCGCCGACGGCGAGCTTGTGGTCGCCGATCAGCACCGGCCCGGCCAACGCCTTGAGCACGGTCTTCGCGGCGGCCACCGCCTCCTGCTCGCCCCGGCACTTCTCCAGCAGGACGACGAACTCGTCGCCGCCGAGCCGGGCCACCAGGTGGCCGAGCGGGCTGAGCGCGGCCTTCAGCCGGGCGCCGACGGCGGACAGCAGCTGGTCGCCCATGTCGTGGCCGAGGCTGTCGTTGACCACCTTGAAGCCGTCCAGGTCGACGTAGCAGAGGCCGAAGCGGGCGCCCGGTTCCGGGTCCTCGAACAGCTTCTCCAGCCGCTCGAAGAAGGCCGCGCGGTTGGGCAGGCCGGTCAGCGGGTCGTGGGTGGCCTGGTGGCGCAGCCGCTCCTGGAGCCGGTAGCGGTCGGTGACGTCCTCCAGCATGGCGACCTGGTACTGCGGGCGGCCGTCGTCGTCGCGGATCAGCGAGACGGTCAGGTGGGTCCAGACCACCTCGCCGTCCTGGCGGTAGTACGGCTTGTCGAACTGGAAGTACTCCCGCTTGCCGCTGATCAGCTCCTCGTACGCCTCCCACACGCCCGGGGTGTCCTCGGGGTGCACGAGGTCGCCGACCCGGCGGCCGATCATGTCCTCCGGGCCCGCGCCGAAGAGCTCCTGGAGGGCCTTGTTGACCGCCATGATGTTGCCGTCGGTGTCGCCGATGCCGATGCCGATCGCGGCGCTCTCGAACAGCGCCCGGAACCGGGCCTCGGAGGCGCGCAGCGCCCGCTCGGCCTCCCTGCGGGCGGCGTCGGCGGCGTTGCGGATCGCCTCCTGCTCGGTCAGCGTGCGCTCGCGCAGGGCGGCCGCCCAGCCGGCCGCGAAGGCGCCGGTCAGGGCCGGGCCGCGGCTGTCCGGGACGGGCTGCGCCTGGAGCAGCTCGACCGCCCGGGCCAGCAGCACCGGGTCGGTGAAGTGCGCGTCGACCAGGTCGGCGCCGGCCTGGGCGGCCAGCCGGGGGTCGAAGGGGTCGTCCTCCTGGGCGCGGTGCAGCAGCGCGGCGGTGCGCGCGACCAGCCGGCCGAGCAGGCCGGGGTGGACGGCGATGCCGTGGTCGGCGGAGAGCAGCTGGGCCCAGGCCTCGTGGAACCGCTCCGCGTTGCCGCGCACCGGGGTGGTACTCATCTGCTGAACCTGGTTCCTCTGGTGTGCGCGCCGGTTCCGGCGGCCGCCGCGCGGGGCGTACGGCCGTCGGCGCCTCGTCCGTCGCGTCCGCTCAAGGGCGGAACCCCACGCCCGCCACCCCGACCATCCGCTCGGGGTGCTCGCCGACCGAACCGGGCTGGTCCGGGCGCCACTGCGGTAGGTAGACCACGCCGGGCTCGACCAGCTCGAAGCCGGAGAACATCGCGGTGATCTGCTCGTGGGTCCGCATGGTCAGCGGGGTCGGCGTCCTCCGGTACAGCTTCTGGTGGTCCTCCGCCTGGTCCGGGCGGCCCTCCAGGGAGGCGTGCGAGAGCACCAGCGCGCTGCCGGGCGGGAGGGCGTCGCGGATCACGCCGACCAGCCTCCACGGGTCCTCCTCGTCGCTGACGAAGTGGGCGACGGCGACCAGCAGCACGGCCACCGGCTCGCCGGCCGCCAGCAGCTCGGCGACCTCGGGGCGGGCCAGCAGGTCGGCCACGTCGCGCAGGTCGGCCTGGACGGCGGCACTGTCCCGGTCGTCCTCCAGCAGCAGGCGGCTGTGCGCGACGGCGACCGGGTCGCGGTCCACGTAGACGACCTTCGCCTCGGGGCGGATCGCCCGGGCGATCTCGTGCACCGCTCCGAAGGTCGGGATGCCGGAGCCGATGTCCAGGAAGCGGGTGACGCCCCGCTCGGCGAGGAAGGTCACGGCGCGGCGCAGGAAGGCGCGGTTGGAGCGCATGATCTGCGGCAGCTCCGGCCACAGGGCGATCGCCTTGCGGGCCATCTCCCGGTCGACCTCGAAGTTGTGCGAGCCCCCCAGGTAGTAGTCGTAGACCCGCGCGGCGTTCGGTTTGTCCAGGTCCGTACCCTCCGGTACCCAGCTCGGTCGCCGCATGCCTGTGACTCCTTCACTCCGGTTCTGGGGTTGCAGCGCCCAGGGGATGCTGCTTTGACTGATGAGACTACAAGCACAGAAGATCCTCCTCCGCACCCCGAACGGGTGCAAGCGGAGTGCGGGCTTCCTGGGGGGCGGGCACGTCCGGAACGTTCGCTTCCGGACCGGTCCAGGGCCGCGGACCAACTCGGCAACCGTCCAACGGCGTTCGCCCCTCCGCCCGGCCGGGCCGCACTAGGGTGGGGCCGTGGACCCCAACCACTACCGTTTCCGGGACGTCTGGCGGCTCACGGCCCCGGCACCCGTCGTGTACGCGGCGCTGGAGGACGTGCGGAGCTACCCGCTGTGGTGGCCGGAGGTCCGCGAGGTGCGGCCGACCGGTGAGGACTCCGGGGACGTGGTGCTGCGCTCGCTGCTGCCGTACCGGCTGGTGGTCGGCCTGGCGCCGAGCCGGCGCGACCCGGTCGCCGGAGTGCTGGAGGTGACCATGCGGGGGGACCTGAACGGCTGGACCCGGTGCACGGTGACGCCGGACGGGGCGGGCGGCGCGGGCAGCCGGGTGCTGTTCGAGGAGGACGCCCGGCCCGGCAGGCCCCTGCTGCGCCGGCTCGCCCTGCCGCTGCGCCCGCTGTTCCGGGCCAACCACGCGGTGATGATGCGCCGGGGGCGGCGGGGGCTCGCGGCGTACCTGGCGGGGCGGGCGGCGGGTGACGGATGACAGGTGACGACCGACAGATGACAGACGACGACTTTCAGCGAACAGATGACAGATTTCGAAATCTGTCATCTGTTCGCGGCACCCCCGGCGCCGACGCCTCCGCCGGCTCCGCCCCCTCCTCCGGCTTCGACTTCGGCTTCGACGCCCCCTTCGGCCGCACCGGCACCGGCAGCAGCAAGTGGGCCCGCGCGGGCGCCCCCGGGGTGATCCCGATGGGCCTCGCCGACATGGACCTGCCCGGCCCGCCCGCCGTCGCCGAGGCGCTGGAACGGCGCGCCCGCCACCGCGCGTACGGCTACACGGTGTGCGACCCGGCCGGCCGCACGCTGGTGGCCGACTGGTACCGCGCCCGGCACGGCGCCGCCGTGGACCCGGACTGGGTCCTGCTGCTGCCCTGCGGCCCGCGCACCGCGCTGCGCGTCCTGCTGGAGACCGTCCGGCTGCGGTCCCCCGTCCTCTTCCCCACCCCCGAGTGGGGCGGCTTCGCCCAGCTCTGCCGCGCGGCCGGCCTCCCGTACCGCGAACTGCCGCTCCACCTGGGCCCGGACGGCTACCGGCTCCCGCACGGCCCGCTCCCCCGGCCCGCCGGCGCCGTCCTGCTGAGCAACCCGCACAACCCCTCCGGCACGGTGTGGCCGGCCGGCGCGGTGCGCGGGCTCGCCGCCCGGGCGGCCGAGAGCGGCGCGCTGCTGGTCTCGGACGAGGTGCACGGCGACCTCACCCACCCGGGCCGCACCCACCCCGTCGCGGTCGCCACCGCCGACCCCGCGCACCGGCACCTCGTCGTCACCCTCAACTCCGTCGGCAAGACCTTCAACTGCTCCGGCATCCCGAGCAGTTTCGCCCTCGTCCCCGACCCCGGGCTGCGCGCCCGGTTCGCCGAGGCGCTGGCCGGCTACGGCCTCTGGGAGGGCGGGCTGCTGGAGCAGACCGTGCAGCGGGCCGCATTGCGGGAGGGCGGCCCGTGGCTGGACGCGCTGCTCGCCCACCTGGCCACCGCCCGTACCCGGCTGACCGACCGGCTCGGGCCCGCCGTCCGGTCCGCCCCGCAGGCCTCCTACCTGCTCTGGCTGGACGCCGCCGCACTCGGCCTGCCGCCCGCCGACGCCCGCCGGGCCCTGTTGGAGCGCTGCGGCCTGGAGGCCTCCGACGGTGCCGACTTCGGCCCCGGCGGCCGGGGTTCGCTGCGCCTGAACTACGCCCTGCCGGGGCCGGTGCTGGCGACCGTCCTGGACCGGCTGGAGCACCTGTGACCCCGGCACATGCCCCGGCCGGAGCCCGGCCCGCGCCCCGCCGCAAACGCCCGGGCATCCCCGTCCTCACCCGTTCGCCACGCCACTGACCTGCGGAAACGAACGTTCACGCGATTTTTGCGGAGCGCCCCCGCATGCTCCGTAGCAAACTGGGCAAGGTAGACCGGGCCGCAATCGTGATCCCGAGGATGGTGAGTCCGGTGATACCGGTATCCCGCACCACTCCGCCCGACCGGCAGAGCACGCCACCGCCCCCGCCGGGGGTGACCCCGTTGACCGAATCGGGGGCGCGCAGCCACGTGTCGGGCGTCTGCTTCAAGATCGGACCGCCCCGCCTGGTCGGGGTGGAGGTCGAGTGGTTCGTCCACGACGACCGATGTCCGTCCCGGCCCGTACGGCCGGAACTGCTCCACGCCGCACTGGAGTCGCTGCCCCTCGGCGGCCCGGACGGCACCTCGCTCCCCTCCGGTTCGCGCCTCACGCTCGAACCCGGCGGACAGGTCGAGCTCAGCTCCCCGCCCGCCACCGGCCTCCTGGCCTGCGTCGAGGACACCCGACGCGATCTGACCGCCCTGCGGGCCGCCTTCGCGGCGCAGGGCCTTCGTCTCACCGGCACCGGGACGGACCCGTTGACCCGCCCCCGACGGATGGTGCTGGACCACCCCCGCTACCTCGCGATGGAGCGCTTCTTCGACTCCGCCGGGCCCTGGGGCCGGATCATGATGACCGGTACCGCGTCGGTGCAGGTGTGCCTGGACGCCGGCGACGCGGACGGCCCGCACGCGGTGGAGCGCCGCTGGCGACTGGCCCACCTGCTGGGCCCGGTGCTGGTCGCCGCGTTCGCCAACTCCCCGATCCTGGACGGCAGTCCGACCGGCCACCGGTCCACCCGGCAGACCGTCTGGTCCCGGATGGACCCGACCCGCACGCTCGCCCCGGACCCGGACCACGGCGACCCGCGCGAGGCCTGGGCGCAGTACGTGCTGGATGCCCAAGTGCTGTGCGTCAGAAGGCCCGAGGGGCTGCCGTGGACGGCCCCGGACGGGCTGACCTTCCGCGACTGGATCCGCGGCGCGGGCGAACGCCCGCCCACGCTCGACGACTTGGACTACCACCGCACCACCCTGTTCCCGCCGGTGCGCCCGCGCGGCCACCTGGAGCTGCGGATGATCGACGCCCAGCCCGGGGACGGCTGGACGGTGGTCACCGCCCTGGTCACCGCCCTGCTGGACGACCCGGTGGCCGCCGACGCCGCGCTGGCCGCGCTGGAGCCGCTCGGCTCCGCCGACCGGCCGGAGCGGGCGGGCGGTCCGCGCCCACCGCGCAGCGAGGTCTGGCGCCGCGCGGCCACCCTGGCGACGGCCGACCCCGAGCTGCGCCGGGCCGCCCTCGCCTGCTTCGCCGCCGCCGACGCCGCCCTGGGCCGCCTGCCCGGTGCCGGGCGGCTGCGCACCAGCGTCGCCGAGTTCGCCGAGCGCTACCCCGCGCGCGGCCGCTGCCCGGCCGACGACCAGCTGGACGCCCTGCGCTCCGGCACCCGACGCACTCCCCCGGAGGAGGCCGCACCATGACCGACGTCCGACCCCACGGGGGCACCGACTCCACCGGCGCCGGCACCGAGGGAACCGACCGCACCGTCAGCGGCGCCGCCGGCACCGAGGCGCTGCGCGAGAGCATCGCCGACGAACTGCTGGCCGCCCGCGCCCGGACCGCCGCGCTGACCGACTGCGTCGAGGACGGCGAGCTCACCGCCCAGCACTCCCCGCTGATGTCCCCGCTGGTCTGGGACCTCGCGCACATCGGCAACCAGGAGGAGCTCTGGCTGCTGCGCAACGTCGGCGGCCGCGACCCGATGCACCCCGAGATCGACCCGCTCTATGACGCCTTCGAGCACCCCCGCGCCGAGCGCCCCAGCCTGCCGCTGCTGCCGCCCGCCGAGGCCCGCGCCTACGCCCACGAGGTGCGCGGCCGGGTGCTGGACCTGCTGGCCGCCAGCCCGCTGGAGGGCGCGCCGCTGCTGGAGGCCGGGTTCGCGTTCGGGATGATCGCCCAGCACGAGCAGCAGCACGACGAGACGATGCTGATCACCCACCAGCTCCGCCGGGGCGAGCCTGCCCTGGCCGCTCCCCCGCCGCCGCCCGCGCCCGCCGACGCGGCCGCTCTGCCGGCCGAAGTCCTCATCCCCGCAGGCCCGTTCACCATGGGGACGGACACCGAGCCGTGGGCGCTGGACAACGAGCGCCCGGCGCACACCGTCGACCTGCCGGCCTTCCTGCTGGACACCACCCCGGTCACCAACGCCGCCTACCAGCGATTCATCGCGGACGGCGGCTACGACGACCCGCGCTGGTGGACGCCGGAGGGCTGGGAGCACCGCCGGCGCGCCGACCTGACCGCCCCGCTGTTCTGGCGCCTCCAGGACGGCCAGTGGCTCCGCCGGCGCTTCGGCTCGGTCGAACCGGTCGAGCCGGACGAGCCGGTGCTGCACGTCAGCTGGTACGAGGCCGACGCGTACGCCCGGTGGGCCGGACGGCGGCTGCCGACCGAGGCCGAATGGGAGAAGGCCGCCCGGCACGACCCGGCCACCGGCCGCTCGCGCCGCTACCCCTGGGGCGACGGGCCGCCCGGCCCCGAGCACGCCAACCTCGGCCAGCGGCACCTCCGCCCGGCCGCCGCCGGAAGCTACCCGAAGGGCCAGTCCCCGTACGGTGTGCGGCAGTTGATCGGCGACGTGTGGGAGTGGACGGCCAGCGACTTCCACTCCTACCCCGGCTTCCGGGCCTGGCCGTACAAGGAGTACTCGGAGGTGTTCCTCGGCCCCGAGTACAAGGTGCTGCGCGGCGGCTGCTTCGCGGTGGCGCCGGTCGCCTGCCGGGGCACCTTCCGCAACTGGGACTACCCGGTCCGACGGCAGATCTTCGCCGGGTTCCGCACCGCGCGCAGCCTGGAGGCGGCCTGATGTGCCGTCACATCGCCTACCTGGGCGAGCCGCTGGTGCCCCGCGAGCTGCTGGTGCACCCGCCGTACGGGCTGTACCGGCAGTCCTGGGCGCCCCGGGTCCAGCAGTACGGCACGGTGAACGCGGACGGCTTCGGCCTCGGCTGGTACGCGGACGGGGACGAGGTGCCCGCCCGCTACCGCCGGACCGGGCCGATCTGGGCGGACGAGGCCTTCGCCGACCTCGCCCGGGTGGTCCGCACCCGGGCGCTGCTGGCAGCAGTCCGCTCCGCCACCGAGGGCTGCGCGCCGGGTGAGGGCGCGGCCGCGCCGTTCGCCGCCGAGCGCTGGCTGTTCAGCCACAACGGCGCGGTGGCCGGCTGGCCCGGCAAGCTGGACGCGCTGGCCGCCCTGCTGCCCCCGGCCGAGCTGCTGGACCTGCCGGCGCGCACCGACTCGGCGCTGCTGTGGGGGCTCACCCTGCACCGGCTGCGGGCCGGCGCCGGGCTCGGCGAGGCGCTGGCGGGCACCGTCACGGACGTCGCCGCGCACACCACCGGCCGGCTCAACCTGCTGCTCACCGACGGCACCGCGATCGCCGCGACCGCCTGGGGCGACACCCTGTACCACCGCACGCTGCCGGGCCTCGGCACGGTGGTGGCCTCCGAGCCGTACGACGACGCGCCCGGCTGGACGCCCGTCCCGGACGGCTCGCTGCTGCTGGCGGACGCGCGCGGCGTCACCGTGAGCCGCCTCCCCGGCCGCAACTGACCCCCACTCTCCCTTCATCTTCTGAACAGAGGAACCACCCTGTCATGGACACCTTCGATCTCACCCGACTGCTGCCCGCCGACCACTTCAGCACCGCGCTGCACCACGACGTGCAGCACGGACTGACCTCGCAGTCCAAGTGGCTGCCGCCGAAGTGGTTCTACGACGCGCGGGGCAGCGAGCTGTTCGAGGAGATCACCCGGCTGCCCGAGTACTACCCGACCCGCGCGGAGCGGGCCATCCTGACCGCTCGGGCCGGCGAGATCGCCGCCGCCACCGGGGCCCGCACGCTGGTCGAACTGGGCTCCGGCTCCTCCGAGAAGACCCGGCTGCTGCTGGACGCCCTGCGCGCGCTCGGCACCCTGGACACGTACGTCCCGGTGGACGTCAGCGAGAGCGCGCTGACCGCGGCCGGCACCGCGCTCGCCGCCGAGTACCCCGGGCTCGCGGTGCACGGCGTGCTCGCCGACTTCACCGCCCGGCTCGGCCTGCCGCCGGAGGGCGGCCCGCGCCTGGTCGCCTTCCTCGGCGGCACCCTCGGCAACCTGCTGCCCCCGGAGCGCGCGGCCTTCCTGCGCGGCCTGCGCGCCGCCCTCGACCCGGGCGACTTCCTGCTGCTCGGCACCGACCTGGTCAAGGACCCGGCGGTGCTGGTGGCCGCCTACGACGACTCCGCCGGGGTGACCGCCGAGTTCAACCGGAACGTGCTGAACGTGCTCAACCGCGAGCTGGGCGCCGACTTCGACCCGGACGCCTTCGAGCACGTCGCGCTCTGGGACGCCGAGCAGGAGTGGATCGAGATGCGGCTGCGCTCGCTGCGCTCGCAGACCGTGAAGATCCCGGCCCTGGACCTGCCGGTGCACTTCGACCGGGGCGAGGAGCTGCGCACCGAGGTGTCGGCCAAGTTCCGCCGGGAGCGGGTGGCCGGGGAGCTGGCCGCGGCCGGGCTGCGGCTGAGCCACTGGTGGACCGATCCGGAGGGCCGGTTCGGGCTCTCGCTCGCCTCGCCGGCCTGACCCACGGGCCCGGTGGCCGGGCCCGCCAGGCCCGGCCACCGGCCGAGCTCCCGAGGAAGCTCAATTTGCTTGTTCATCTTACGAATTCCCAGAGCAAAAATTGAGGGTCCAGGTGTACAAGACTTAAACGAATAGGGGTTACGATCTCGGCTTACCGAGCTCAGCGTTGAGTACCAGGAGTCAGATCGTGAGCGTCACCCAGAAGCCCTCCGGGGCGGTCGAGGCCGCAGCGCCCGGCCGCCTCGGCTTCGTCGTCTTCATCACCGCCGCAGCCGCCCTCGGCGGCTTCCTGTTCGGCTACGACAGCTCCGTGATCAACGGAGCCGTCTCCGGGATCCAGGAGAAGTTCGACGTCGGCAGCGGCGTGACCGGCCTGATCGTCTCCTCGGCCCTGCTGGGCTCGGCGATCGGCGCCGCGTTCGCCGGACGGTTCGCCGACCGGTACGGCCGCATCAAGGTCATGAAGGCGGGCGCGCTGCTGTTCGCGATCAGCGCGGTCGGCTCGATACTGCCGTTCTCCGCGTGGGACCTCGCCCTGTGGCGCGTCCTCGGCGGCGCGGCCATCGGCATCGCCTCGGTGATCGCCCCGACCTACATCGCCGAGGTCGCGCCGACCAAGTACCGGGGCCGGCTGGCCTCCTTCCAGCAGGCCGCGATCGTGCTCGGCATCGCGATATCCCAGCTGGTCAACTGGGTGCTGGCGCAGGCGGCCGGCGGCGAGACCCGCGGCCAGCTGCTCGGCCTGGAGGCCTGGCAGTGGATGCTCGGCATCTGCGTCGTCCCGGCCGTGGTCTACTTCGTGCTCTCCTCGGTCATCCCCGAGTCCCCGCGCTACCTGATCCAGGCCGAGCGCCTGGACGACGCCCGCAAGGTGCTCGCCGAGGTCGAGGGCGAGGGCGTGGACGCCGACGCCCGGATCGCCGAGATCCGCTCGCTGATCGCCTCCGACCACCAGCCGCGCTTCCGCGACCTGCTCGGCGGCCGGTTCGGCCTGCTCCCGATCGTCTGGGTCGGCATCGGCCTGTCGGTCTTCCAGCAGCTGGTCGGCATCAACGTGATCTTCTACTACTCGTCGATCCTGTGGCAGTCGGTCGGCATCGACCAGAGCAACTCCCTGCTGATCAGCTTCGTCGGCTCGGTGATCAACATCCTCGGCACGGTCATCGCGATCGTGCTGGTCGACCGGATCGGCCGCAAGCCGCTCGCCCTGATCGGCTCGGCCGGCATGGCGGTCGCGCTCGGCACGGCGGGCTGGGCCTTCTCCTCGGCCACCGGCAGCGGGGACAACCTCACCCTGCCCGACCTCCAGGGCACCGTCGCCCTGGTCGCCGCCAACGCCTTCGTGCTGTTCTTCGCGATGTCCTGGGGCGTGGTCGTCTGGGTGATGCTCGGCGAGATGTTCCCGAACCGGATCCGCGCCGCCGCGCTCTCCGTCGCCGCCTCCGCGCAGTGGATCGCGAACTGGGCGATCACCGTCTCGTTCCCGTCCATGTCGCACTGGAACCTGTCGGTGACCTACCTGATCTACGCCGCCTTCGCGGCGCTGTCCATCCCCTTCGTGGCGAAGTTCATGAAGGAGACGAAGGGCGTCCGGCTGGAGGACATGGGCTGATCCGCCCGTCGGACTCCCGGCCCCCGTACCCCGGCGCGATCAGCGCGGAGGTGCGGGGGCCGGACCGTTTCTACCCGGACCGTTTCTGCCCGGCCGTTCCTGCGAGCCTTCTTCTGCCGGATCGTTCCTGCGGCTCCTGCGGGGCCGTTCCCGCGTGACCGTTCCGGCGGGTCAGGCCCGCTCGGCGAGCCGGGCGTAGCGCAGGGCGAGCCCGTCGAGCAGCGCCTCCAGCCCGGTCTCGAAGGCCCCCTCGTCCACCGCCCCCCGGTGCCCGGCCAGCCGGTGCGCCTCGCCGAGGTGCGGGTAGTCGGCCGCGTCGTAGACCTCGGCGTCCGCCGGGAACCCGGCCGCGAAGGAGGCGAGCGCCGAGCCGGTGACGAAGTAGCGCATCAGCGCGCCGATCCTGGTCGCCTGGCCGCGCGGCCACCCCGACTCGACCAGGTGGCCGAAGACCGCGTCGGCCAGCCGCAGCGCGTTCGGCCGCCGCCCGGGGCCCTGGGCCAGCACCGGGACGATGTTGGGGTGGGCGGCCAGCGCGGCGCGGTAGGAGCGGGCCCAGTCCCGCAGCGCCTGCGGCCAGGGCGGCCCCGCGGCCCCGAACATCGACAGGTCGACCTCGCCGATGACGCTGTCCACCACCGCGTCCAGCAGGTCGTCCTTGGTGGCGAAGTGGTTGTAGAGCGAGGGTCCGCTGACGGACAGCTCGGTGGCGAGCCGGCGGGTGGAGAGGGCGTCCAGCCCCTCGTCGTCGATCAGTCGCAGCGCGGCGGCGACGATGCGCTCGCGGCTGAGCAGCGGGGTGCGTGGACGGGCCATCGCGGCGGGTTCCTCCGGTTCCTCCGGTCGGGTGGGCCGGCGACCGATTCTGGCAGGTGCCCCTTCCCAGCGCGGGCCGGGCGGGGCTACAGTCGCCCCCGTAAAACTTGCAGCGCTAGTTTAACGGGCCCGGGCCCCTCCGCCGGGCCCTGGACACCGGATTCGGGAGCCGCCGTGAACCTGGAGTTGTCCGAGGAGCAGAGCGCCGTCCGGGACCTCGCCGCCTCCTTCACCGACCGCGAGATCGCGCCGTACGCCGCCGAGTGGGACCGCGCCGAGTCGGTCGACCGCGCGATCGTCGGCAAGCTGGCGGAGGTCGGCTTCCTCGGGCTGACCATTCCGGAGGAGTACGGCGGCAGCGGCGGCGACCACCTCGCGTACTGCCTCGTCCTGGAGGAGCTCGGGCGCGGCGACTCGGCCGTCCGGGGGATCGTCTCGGTCTCGCTCGGCCTGGTCGGCAAGTCGGTCAACGCCTTCGGCACCGAGGAGCAGAAGCGGCACTGGCTGCCCCGGCTCACCTCGGGCCAGGCGCTCGCCTGCTTCGCGCTCACCGAGCCCGGCACCGGCTCGGACGCCGCCAACCTCACCACCCGGGCCGTCCGGGAGGGCGACCACTGGCTGATCAGCGGCGCCAAGACCTTCATCACCAACGGCACCTGGGCCGACGTCGCCCTGGTCTTCGCCCGCACCGGCGGCGACGGACCGGACCAGCGGGGCCACCGGGGCATCACCGCCTTCCTCGTCCCCACCGACCTGCCCGGCTTCACCCGCACCGAGATCCACGGCAAGCTCGGCCTGCGCGGCCAGGCCACCGCCGGGCTCTCCTTCGACGGCGTCCGGGTGCCGGACAGCGCCCGGCTCGGCGAGGTCGGCAAGGGGTTCACGGTGGCGATGGCCGCGCTGGCCAAGGGCCGGATGTCGGTGGCGGCCGGCTGCGTCGGCATCGCCCGGGCCTGCCTGGAGGCGGCCGTCCGGTACGCGGGCGAGCGCGAGCAGTTCGGCAAGCCGATCGCCTCGCACCAGCTCGTCCAGGAGCTGCTGGCCGGCATCGCCGTGGACGTCGAGGCGGCCCGGCTGCTCACCTGGAAGGTCGCCGACCACATCGAGCGCGGCCTGCCGTTCGCCACCGAGTCCTCCGTCGCCAAGCTGTACGCCAGCGAGGCCGCCGTCCGGGCCGCGAACAACGCGCTCCAGGTCTTCGGCGGCTACGGGTTCATCGACGAGTACCCGGTCGGCAAGTACCTGCGCGACGCGCGGGTGATGACGCTCTACGAGGGCACCAGCCAGATCCACCAGCTGCTCATCGGACGCGCCCTCACCGGTGTCAACGCCTTCTGACCGGCCCCGCCACGAGCGCCCCCGAGCCCTGCCACGAGCACCCCGCTCCGCCCCGAGCACTCCCAGTCCCGCGATCCGACAAGGAGCCCGACGACGTGCGTCCCGTCTACTTCGCCGCCGCCCGCCGCACACCCATCGGCCGGCTGCGCGGCGCGCTCGCCACGGTCCGCCCGGACGACCTCTCGGCCACCGTGCTGCGCGCCCTGCTCGCCGACGTGCCCGCGCTCGACCCGGCCCGGATCGACGACGTCTACTGGGGCGCCGCCAACCAGGCCGGGGAGGACAACCGCAACGCCGCCCGGATGGCCGTCCTGCTGGCGGGCCTGCCGGAGAGCGTCCCCGGCGCCACCGTCAACCGGCTCTGCGCCTCCGGGATGGAGGCCGTCACCCTCGCCGCCCGGGCCATCGGCTCCGGCGAGGCGGAGGTGGTGCTGGCCGGCGGCTGCGAGTCGATGACCCGCGCGCCGTTCGTCCTGCCCAGGCCCGACGAGGCGCTGCCGCACCGGATGGAGACCTTCGACACCCGGCTCGGCTGGCGGCTCACCAACCCGCGGATGGCCGACCTGCACGGCGTGCTCAGCATGGGCGAGACCGCCGAGGAGGTGGCCGCCCGGTACGGCATCGGCCGGGAGCGCCAGGACGCCTTCGCGCTGCGCAGCCACCAGCGGGCCGGCGCCGCCCGCAAGGACGGGCACTTCGACGCCGAACTCGTCCCGGTCGAGCGGCCGGACGGGGTGACGGTGAGCCTGGACGAGGGCATCCGCGAGGACACCAGCCTGGCCAAGCTCGCCGGCCTCAAGCCGGTCTTCCGGGCCGGGGGCACCGTCACCGCCGGGAACGCCTCGCCGATGAACGACGGCGCGGCCGGGCTGGTCCTGGTCAGCGAGGAGGCGCTGCGCGACCTCGGGCTCCAGCCGCTCGGCCGGTACGTGGCCGGCGCCTCGGCCGGGGTGCACCCGGACGTCATGGGCATCGGCCCGGTGCCGGCCACGGCGAAGGTGCTCGCGCGGGCCGGCTGGTCGCTCGCCGACCTGGACACCGCCGAGCTGAACGAGGCCTTCGCCGCCCAGGCGCTCGCCTCCGCCGACGGGATCGGGTTCGACCCGGAGCAGGCCGAGGAGGTGGTCAACCCCAGCGGCGGCGCGATCGCGCTCGGCCACCCCCTGGGCGGCTCCGGCGCCCGCATCCTCACCACCCTGCTGCACCGGATGCGCCGTACCGGGGCCCGGCGCGGCCTGGCCACCATGTGCGTGGGGGTGGGGCAGGGTACGGCCGTGCTGGTCGAGAACGTGTGAGGCGCCTCTCCACATGGTCAGAGGTGTCCAGTGAGTCGGAGGTTTCCAGTGATCGGAGGAGCTGAGATGGCCCGTTTCACCGGCAGGGTCGCCGTGGTGACCGGCGCGGCGCAGGGCATCGGGGCGGCCACCGCCCGCCGGCTGGCGGAGGAGGGTGCGGCGGTCGCCGTCGTCGACCTCACCGCCGAGCGGGCGGCCGGGACGGTCGCCGAGATCACCGCCAAGGGCGGCACCGCCCGGGCGTACGGCTGCGACGTGGCCGACTACGACGCCGTGGAGGCCGTGTTCGCGCAGGTCGCGGGCGACTTCGGCGGGGTGCACATCCTGGTCAACAACGCCGGGATCACCCGGGACAACCTGTTCTTCCGGATGCCGAAGTCCGACTGGGACGCGGTGCTGACGGTCAACCTGACCAGCGCGTACAACTGCAGCCACGTGGCGCAGAAGTACATGGTGGCGCAGAAGTACGGGAAGATCGTCTCGCTCAGCTCGCGCTCCGCCCTCGGCAACCGGGGCCAGGCCAACTACGCGGCCGCGAAGGCCGGCATCCAGGGCCTCACCGCGACCCTGGCGATCGAGCTCGGGCCGTTCAACATCAACGTCAACGCCGTCGCCCCCGGGTACATCGCCACCGCGATGACCGCGGCCACCGCCGAGCGGGTCGGCAGCAGCGCCGAGGAGCACCAGGCCGAGGTCGCCGCCCGGACGCCGCTGCGCCGGGTCGGGCAGCCGGAGGAGGTCGCCTCGGTCGTCGCCTTCCTGGCCAGCGAGGAGGCCTCGTACGTCAGCGGGCAGACGCTGTACGTCAACGGCGGGGCGCGCTAGCCGCCTTCCTGACCGATCGTCAGCCGGTCGCTCCAGGTGGGGAGTTACCTTCACCTGGGGCGACCTTTACCTTTTCGCGTGGCCGAGCAGGACCATCACCATGATCATGCGACCCCACCAAATGACTATGGCATGATCATGCGGCTCTCGATGGGATGGCCGGACCGACCCGACCGAACCAGGTCGGGCCCTGCGTCCCAAGGAGCCCCATGGGCAGCCCCGCCACCCTCCGCCGCGCCCTGGCCCTGCTCGCCGTGGGGGCCACCGCCCTCACCGCCGGCACCGTCGCCGTACCGGCCGCCGGCACCGCGATCGCCGCCCCCGCGCACGACCTCACCGGCGTCCACGTCCGCCCGGCCTCCTTCGGGCACCACAACGCCCAGGGCCGCGTCGCCCCGCTGAGCACCGCCCAGTGCGTCAGCCAGCTCGGCATCCACTGCTACTCGCCGCTCCAGTACCGGACCGCCTACAACCTGAACCCGCTGTACCAGGAGGGCATCACCGGCAAGGGCCGCACGATCGTCATCGTCGACTCCTTCGGCTCGCCGACCATCCAGCACGACCTGGAGGTCTTCGACAAGCAGTGGGGCATCCCGGACACCAACGTCGAGGTGGTCAAGTGGGGCAACGTCCCCGACTTCGACCCGAAGAACCCCGACCACACCGGCTGGGCCGGCGAGACCACCCTGGACGTCGAGTACGCCCACGCGGTCGCCCCCGACGCCCACATCGTCCTGGTCGAGACCGGCGTCGCCGAGACCGAGGGCACCACCGGCCTGCCCGAGATGATGGACGCCGAGAAGAGCCTCATCAAGCAGGGCCGGGCCGACGTCATCTCGCAGAGCTTCGGCGCCACCGAGAACACCTTCCCGGGCTTCGACAAGGGCGACTTCAAGTCGCTCACCGACCTGCGGTACGCCTTCCAGGCCGCGGCCGACCACAACGTGACCGTGCTCGCCGCCTCCGGCGACAACGGCGCCACCGACGCCAAGGAGAACGGCACCGACCTGTACCCGTACCGGGTCAACTCCTGGCCGTCCTCGGACCCGCTGGTCACCTCCATCGGCGGCACCCAGCTCACGCTGGACGACGCCGGCAACCGCACCGCGCCCGACAAGGTGTGGCACGACAAGTCCGGCGCCGGCGGCGGTGGCGTCTCGGGCGTCTTCGCTCGCCCGTGGTACCAGGCGGGCGTGGCCGGCGTCACCGGCGAGCACCGCGGCACCCCGGACATCAGCATGAGCGCGGCCGTGGACGGCGCCGCCTGGACCTACGAGTCCTACGACCCGACCTCGGTCGGCTGGCACCTCACCGGCGGCACCAGCGAGGCCACCCCGCTGTTCTCGGGCGTCGTCGCGCTCGCCGACCAGCTCGCCGGCCACCGCCTCGGCCAGCTCAACTGGCGCCTGTACGGGCTGAGCCTGCTGCCGGGCAAGCGGAGCGGCATCGTGGACGTGAAGCAGGGCGACAACGGCTGGGAGGGCGTCACCGGCTACAACGCCACCGAGGGGTACGACCTCGCCAGCGGTCTGGGCACCATCGACGGCGCGAAGTTCGTGCACGCGATCGCCGGGCGCTGAGCGGGCGGGTCGCCGGGTCGCCGGGTGACCGGTAGCGCATGACAGCGAACAGCTGACAGATTTCAAAATCTGTCAGCTGTTCGCTGTTATCTGTCTGCTGTGATCTGTTCGCCGTCCGCCGTCCGCTGTTCGCGGCCGGGCACCGGCCGTCAGCTCGTGGCGGCCAGCTGGGCGAGGTAGCGCTCGGCGGCGCGGAGCTTGCGGCCGTCGGGGCCCGGGAGATAGGCGCGCAGCTCGATGATCTCCGGGGCGATCCGGATCGCCTCCGCGCGGTCGCCGATCGCCCGCCAGCAGGCTTCGGCGTTGGTGGCCGCCCGCTGGGTCTCCGGGTGGTCCGGGCCCTGCGAGCGGAGCAGCGTCAGCGCCACCTCGCGGTAGATGTCCGCGGCCTCGGCCGACCGGCCCGCGAGCCGGCAGACGTGGGCACGGACCTGCCGGACCTGCAGCACCGGCTCGGAGACGGCGCCGTGCTCGGCGATCGCCTCCAGTTCGAGGGCGAAGGCCAGGTCGGTGGCGGCGGCGTGGTCCCCGGCGTCGGCGCTGCGGACGATCCGTCCGATGACCTCGCGGTAGTCCGCCCGGGGGCGACCGGCCGCGGCAGCGTCGTCGGCCTCGTCTGCCGGTACTTCGTCCTGCGGCACGGCGGCGGAGGGTTCCTCACCGGCAGGCGCCTCGTCGGCCGGAACCGCGTCGGCGGACTCCCCTTCGGCCAACGCCTCGCCCGTCAACGCCTCGTCCGCCGGAGACTCCCCGGCGGGGGTCCCCTCGATGGGCACCTCGTCCGTCTGCGCGGGCTCCGCCGGGACGGCGTCCCCGGGCTCCTCCGCGACCTCGGGCTCGTCCACGGCCTCGGGCGTCTCCTCGACGGCCTCCCCGGGCACGTCCTCACCCGTCTCCTCGCCCGGCTCCTCGGTCACTGCCTCGACGGCCTCTTCGGCCACCGCTCCGGCCGTCACCGAGTCCGCGTCCGCCTCGGCCTCGGCGGCCACCGCGGCCGCCGCCACCGGAAGTTCGGGCTCGGCGACGACGTCGTCCGCCGGCTCCGGCCGGGACTTGAGCAGCGTGACGCCCGCCGGGGGCGTGCTGTCCCCGGGCACGGCGTCGGCCGGAACGGACTTGCGCAGGGTCACGCCCGGCGCCTCGGCGGTCCCGCCCGCCTTCACCAGGCTGACCGGGCGGGCCGGCCGCGGCGGGGTGGGCGGCACGCCCGGCTTGACCAGGCTGACCGGACCGCCCGGGACCGGCGGCGAGCCGGCGGACCCGGCGGACCCGGGGACGCCGGCGGACGGCGCGGGCACCGCGGCCGGGGTCGGCAGCAGTTGTCGGACCTGGGCTTCGCGCTGGTGTCCTCGCGGGCGGTGTTCGAGCACCGGGCCGTGGTGGTCGGCGAGGAGCGGGAGGCGCTGCTGGCGGGCCTGGGCGCGCTGGCCGAC
>NZ_JBEXJK010000108.1:0-21246 GCF_040609095.1 Kitasatospora sp. NPDC004799 | reverse complement strand
GTCAGACGCTGCCCCTTCTTGTGCCGGTCTTCCCGGATCTCGAAGTCCATCGCACCCCTTGAACTGGGGTGTTGCAACGACCGCTAGAACCCAAGCCGTGGCCGGGGGCTCGGGCGCGTTCCGGGGCCCTCGCCGCCGGGCCGGACCTACCCCAGCGGCCCCGGGTCGGCCACGATGGCCCGGACGACCCGCACCGCCGCGCCCAGCAGCGGGCCGCGGCGGCCCAGCCGGGAGACCGTCAGCCGCTCCTCGGACCAGGGCCGCACCGCCACCCGGGCGACCAGCTCGGCCCGCATCGCGGGCAGCAGCCAGGGCGCCAGCCGGGCGTAGCCGCCGCCCAGCACCACCCGGGCCGGGTCCAGCAGGTTGACCGCCCCGGCGGCCGCGGTGCCGAGCGCCGCGCCGGCCCCGGCCAGCGCCGCGAGGGCGGCCCCGTCCCCGGCCCCGGCGCGGTCGGCGAGCAGCTCCACCCAGTCGCCCCGGGCACCGGTCAGCCCGGCCGCCCGCAGCGCCGCCGCCTCGCCCGCGTACTGCTCCAGGCAGCCGTGCGCCCCGCAGGCGCAGCGGGGCCCGTCGGGGTGGACCGGCACGTGGCCGAACTCCCCGGCGAAGCCGCCCGCCCCGCGCAGCAGCCGGCCGCCGACCACGATCGCGGCGCCGACCCCGGCCTCGGCGGAGATGTAGAGGAAGTCCTCCGGCCCCTCGCCCAGCCAGCGCTCGGCCAGTCCGCCGAGGTTGGCCTCGTTGTCCGCCTCGATCGGCAGTTCGGCCAGGCCGCCGCCGGCCGCCCGCAGTGCCGGGCGCAGGGCGGCGGCCAGCGGGACGTCCTGCCAGTCCAGGTTGGCGGCCCGCTGGAGCACCGCGCCGGAGCCGCCGACCAGCCCGGGCACGGCCAGGGTGAGGCCGGCCGGGCGCAGCCCCGACTCGGCGACGGCCCGGCCCAGCAGCTCGGCGAGGTCGGCCATCACGGCGGCGGGCTCGCGGCCGTCATTGGAGACCTCCCGGCGCCGCCAGGCCCGGACCTCCCCGCGCAGGTCGACCACGCAGGCGCCCAGGTGCCGCACCCCGATCTCGGCGCCGAGGCCGCCGGGCCCGGCCGGGTTGAGGCCGAGCGCGGTGCCGGGGCGGCCGACCTTGCCGCTGGGCGTGGCGGGGCCCTCCTCGACCACCAGGCCGGCGGCGATCAGCCGTTCGGCGAGCGAGGAGACGGCGGCCCTGGTCAGCCCGGTCGCGGCGGCGACCTCGGCGCGCGAGCGCGGCCCGCCGGCGATCGTCCCGAGCACCAGGGCCAGGTTGGCCCGGCGCATCCCCTGCTGGCTGGCGGGCCCGGTCCGGACGGGGTCCGGTTCGTGCATAAGGCTCACCTCGCCCCTTTACGGCTTTACGGCACATCCCGTGGCATCTCGGGTGCAGCGTAGCCGGGTTCCACGGGTGCCGCCGTCGGCGCCGGGAGGGGCCCGGCCGGGGCCGTCCCGGCGGCCTGGGCGAAGACCCACCGCCGCATCGCCCAGTACCGGAACACCATCGCCACGAAGGTGCCCACGACCATCCCGCTGAGGAAGTCCGCGATCTCCTGCTGGAAGGCCCCGACGTACGGCTCGCGCAGGTCCAGCAGGTACCGGGAGACCACCAGCGGGACGTCGTTGACCCCGATCGCCACCGCGCTGACCAGGACGAACATCAGCGCCTCGCGCTGCCGGCCGTCGGCCCGGAAGGCCCAGCGGCGGTTCAGCACGTACGAGACGACGGTGCCGATCACGGTGGCGACGGTCAGCGCGACCACCGGTTTGTGCTCCAGCACGGTGAACTTGAGCTCGAAGTTGACGACGGTGGTGAGCGCGAAGCAGCCGCTCCCGACCAGCAGGAACTTCACCAGCCGGCGGTGCCGCACCAGGAAGGGGCGCAGCCGGTCGGGCACCCGGGCCAGGGCGCGCTGCGTGGGGGACGGCATCTCCGCAGTGTCACACACGGGGATGCCGTCGGCCCCCCGAACGGCCCGTCGCCCTTTCGGAGAGCCGACGGGCCGCCCGCGCCACCGGTCGGGCGGCGCGGACGGCCCGGGGGCCACCGGTCAGGCGGCCACCAGCACCGAGGCCGCGGCCGGCTCCAGCGCCAGCTCCAGCACCTCCCGCACGTCCGCCACCGGGTGGACGGTGAGCCGCTCCAGCACCTCGGCCGGGACGTCGTCCAGGTCGGCCTCGTTGCGCCTGGGGATGATCACCGTGGTGACCCCGGCCCGGTCGGCGGCGAGCAGCTTCTGCTTCACCCCGCCGATCGGCAGCACCCGCCCGGTCAGCGACACCTCGCCGGTCATCGCCACGTCGGTGCGCACCTTGCGGCCGGAGAGCAGCGAGGCCAGCGCCGTGGTCATGGTGATGCCGGCGCTCGGCCCGTCCTTGGGGATGGCCCCGGCCGGGATGTGCAGGTGCACGCCGCGGTCGCGCAGCGAGGTGACCGGCAGCTCCAGCTCGGCCCCGCGCGAACGCAGGTAGGAGAGCGCGATGTGCGCGGACTCCTTCATCACGTCGCCCAGCTGCCCGGTGAGGGTCAGCCCGGTGCCGCCGGTCTCGGCGTCGGCCAGCGAGGCCTCGATGTAGAGGACGTCGCCGCCGGCACCCGTCACCGCGAGGCCGGTGGCCACGCCGGGGACGGCGGTGCGGCGCTCGGCCGGCTCCTGGGCGGACTCCGGCACGTGGTGCGGCCGGCCGATCAGGGCCCGCAGGTCGTCCGCGCCGACCGCGGCGGGCAGCTCGCGCTCGCCCAGCTCGGCCTGTGCGGCGATCTTGCGCAGCACCCGGGCGATCGAGCGCTCCAGGGTGCGCACGCCCGCCTCCCGGGTGTACTCCCCGGCGAGCCTGCGCAGCGCCGGCTCGTCCACGGTGACCTCGCCGTCGCCCAGGCCGGCCTTCTCCAGCTGGCGCGGGAGCAGGTGGTCGCGGGCGATGACGACCTTCTCGTCCTCGGTGTAGCCGTCCAGCCGAACCAGCTCCATCCGGTCGAGCAGCGGCTCGGGGATGGCCTCCAGCACGTTGGCGGTGGCGAGGAAGACGACGTCGGAGAGGTCGAGCTCGACCTCCAGGTAGTGGTCCCGGAAGGTGTGGTTCTGCGCCGGGTCCAGCACCTCCAGCAGGGCGGCGGCCGGGTCGCCCCGGTAGTCGGAGCCGACCTTGTCGATCTCGTCCAGCAGGACGACCGGGTTCATCGAGCCGGCCTCCTTGATCGCCCGCACCAGCCGGCCGGGCAGCGCGCCGACGTAGGTGCGCCGGTGGCCGCGGATCTCCGCCTCGTCCCGGACGCCGCCGAGCGCGACCCGGACGAACTTCCGGCCCATGGCGCGGGCCACCGACTCACCGAGCGAGGTCTTGCCGACGCCGGGCGGGCCGACCAGGGCCAGCACCGCTCCCCCGCGGCGCCCGCCGACCAGCCCGAGCCCCTGGTCGGCCCGGCGCTTGCGGACGGCCAGGTACTCGACGATCCGCTCCTTCACGTCGGCCAGGCCGGCGTGGTCGGCGTCCAGCACCGCGCGGGCGCCGGCGATGTCGTACGCGTCCTCGGTGCGCTCGTTCCAGGGCAGCTCCAGGACGGTGTCCAGCCAGGTGCGGATCCAGGAGCCCTCGGGGCTCTGGTCGGACGCCCGCTCCAGCTTGTCGACCTCCTTGAGCGCCGCCTCGCGGACCTTCTCCGGCAGGTCGGCGGCCTCGACCCGGGCGCGGTAGTCGCCCTCCTCGTCGGCCGCCTCGCCGTTCAGCTCGGCCAGCTCCTTGCGGACGGCCTCCAGCTGGCGGCGGAGCAGGAACTCCTTCTGCTGCTTGGCGACGCCCTCCTCGACGTCCTTGCGGATGGTGTCGTTGACCTCCTCCTCGGCGAGGTGGTCGCGCAGCAGGGTGAGCGCGTACTCCAGCCGGGCGACCTGGTCGGCCTCCAGCAGCACCTTGAGCTTCTGCTCGGCGGTGGCGAAGGGCGCGTAGCCGATGTTGTCGGCGAGCTCGCCGACGCCCTCGATCTGCGCCACCCGGTCGACGATCTGCCAGGCGCCGCGCCTGCGCAGCCACTGGGTGGACAGCGCCTTGTACTCCTTGACCAGCTCGGCGGCCCGGCCGGCCACCGGGGTGCCCACCGAGGACTCCCGGAACGGCGTGGTCTCCACCCAGAGGGCGGCGCCGGGGCCGGTGGTGCCGACCCCGATCCGGACCCGGCGCACGGCGCGCACCAGCGCCGCCGGCTCGCCGTCGGCCAGCCGGCCGACCTGCTCCACGGTGGCCAGCGTGCCGGCCGCCGCGTACGAGCCGTCCACCCGCGGGACCAGCAGGACCTGCGGCTTGCCGGAGCCGCTGGCGGCGGCCCGGGCGGCCTCGACCGCGGCGCGCACCTCGGTGTCCTTCAGGTCCAGCGGCACGACCATGCCCGGCAGGACGACCTCGTCGTCGAGCGGCAGCACGGGCAGGGTGAGCGGTGTGGACGTCGATGCCATGATCTCTCCCCAGTCAGTGAACTTGAGTCGACCTGACTAAGACCCGGCGCCCGCCGGATGTTCCCGACCCCCAGTTCGCCGTGAGCGAACACGCGTCACGGGGGAGGCGCCGCGACCGGCTCCGTCAAAAAGGCACGGAAAGCGCACCGGACACGTCTTAAGAAATCCTGAGCGGACGGTGAAGGGATCCCGAACGAACCCGTCCGGGCGACGGCGTCAACGCGCCGTCCACACCCGCGCGGGCGCACCGCCGGCGGCCGCCACCGTGGCCGGACGCGGCCGCGGCGGGCGCCGCTCGACCCGGCGCAGCCAGCGCCACAGCGCGACCCCGGTCAGCACCGCGGCCGGGTGCCCCACCCCGGTGATCACGTCCTTGTCGGTGGCGATCTGCTCGGCGATCATCAGCCCGGCACCGCCCAGCGCGAGCAGCCGCCCGCGCCAGGAGAGCAGCCCGGCCACCGCGCCCAGGCAGGCGAGCACGCCGTAGCTGACCCCGATGTCCAGGTGGTCCATCACCTCGGGCGCCATCCGCCCGGTCTCCACCGCGGTGATCACCACCCCCTGGGAGAGCAGCGTCGCCGCGACGTGCCCGGCCGCGAACACCGCCGCCGCCCGGGCCGGGCCGACCCTGCGCTCCAGCGGCGCGAGGGTGAGGGCGAACCCCCACAGGTACGGCATCCACACCTCGCCGGCCACCCAGAAACCGCTCAGCACGAGGGCGCGCAGAGGGTGCTGGAGCAGGTTGTGCCCGTCCGAGCTGGAGGCCTCCTGCAAGCGCTGGACGAGGTCCGGATCGGCGAGCGCGGCGAAGGTCGTGGTGGCCCCCACCACGGCGAGGTACCCGAGCGTGAAGGGCGTGGTCCGCGGCGTCGGCACCCGCTCCAGCAGCCATTCCAGGACACCGGTGCGCAGCCCCAGGCGGAGCATCCCGTACGGCGCTCCCGCGGCCGCGCCGGCACCCCGTCCACGTCCCGTCATGCCGCCTCCGCTCCACGCCGCAGCCACCGGCTCCCGCCAGGTGCCCAACGTACCGGCGCGCGCCGCGGATTCCGCCCGGTCGGGTGTTGTCGTGGCCACGGTACGTCGAGGTTCTGAGAGGCACCTGGGAAAAGCCCGTGAAGACCGTCGCCGCAACGGACCGCCGCATTCCCCGTATTGGTCCAGACCTTCTCCCCGGGAAGGCCGCAGCACGGCCTCTGACCGGCGACTTGGCGTCAACTGGACTGCATACGTACCGTTACGCAGTGAAAATTCGCCGGGTAAGGTATCGGCCCGTGCCCACTCGTGCAGTGGGTCCGAGGGCGGCCCGACGGCCGGCCCACGGGCCGGAAACGTCCGGTCCACCTGCCGGGAAGCACCACGCCGTCCGCGGCGGTCGCGATGGCGAACAGCCGGGCGCGGTCGGCCCGGGCCAGCCCGGCCTCGGACAGCCGGACGTGCACGGCCTCGGCCAGCAGCGGGTGCGGGCCCAGCGGGTCGGTGACGGGCGCCCCGTACTCGGCGGCGAGCGCGTGAAGCTCGGTCAGGAAGGTGTGCGGGCCGGGCACCAGCGGCACCAGGACGGGCATCGGCCGTCCGGCCTCGGCGGCCAGCGCCAGCAGCTCGGCCACGGTGCGCTCCTCGCCGCCCGCACCGTCGGTGCCGTTGCCGGGGAGGTAGCCGACCGCGGTCTGGACGCCGTTCTGCTCGGTGCGGACGATCGAGAGCAGCTCCTCGACGACCGAGCGGGACTCGGGCCCGGCGGTCGCGGGCACGGCGAGCACCAGGGCCGGGGCGCCGGCCGGGATCTCGGGGCGCTCGGGACGACGGTGGCGCCCCCGCGCACGGGAGCCTGGAGTGCGGACGGGCAGTGGCGCGCCCGGAATGGCTGCGGTGCTCATGCCGGAGATCGTAGGACATCGGCCCGTCCGGCTTGCAGTCGGCTGCCGTACGGGATCGGCGCGGGCGCGGTGCGAACCCCGTGCGGACCCGGTGCGTCTGCGGCACCGGTCCGGGCGCTTTGCCTACAATCCGGACATTCCTCACCCAACCCCCGCACGGTCACCGGTGGTTGCCACGACGCGCTCCGGTGGGGCGGGCGTTGCACCTGGGGCGAGTGAGATGTCTCACAGCATGAGGAAGGTTTGACGGAGGGTCACGGCGATGCGACTCCCGGCACTCGAAGATCAACATTCAGCGGGGAGGTGCTCACGGCCGGTTATCGCGAGCTCGGTGATTCATCGGCTATGTCCGTTTACGTACCGTCAGGGGAAGGGCCCGTGAAGAGTTCGCGCCTGCGGGTAAAAGGCCTCGTGCACCTGCAACGTCCCGTGCTGATGCACGTGCACTGCAGCTATCATCACGTCAAGTGAGGCGTTGTGCCGGACCGGTACGGGGCCGGTCCGTTCGTTTCGGCGGTGCCGGGGGCGCCGCGCTGGACGACAACTCCGGAGCTCTTCGGGAGATTTCTATGCACGACTCGCAGGACACGCACGGTTCGTACGACACCTACAACGGGATGGCCGCCGCCGATCTCCAGGGGGTGGTCTGGCAGAAGAGCCGGCACAGCAACTCCCAGGGCAACTGCGTCGAGTTCGCGGCCCTGCCGGGCGGCGATGTGGCGATGCGCAACTCGCGGTTCCCGGACGGTCCGGCCCTCATCTACACCCGGGCCGAGATCGCAGCCCTGCTGTTGGGGGCCAAGGACGGGGAGTTCGACCACCTGGCGGTCTGACCGGTCGCCGTGCTCCATCATCGGGGGGCCGTCGTGGGTGCCGACACCACGACGGCCTTTGTCTTTGTCTCTTCCGGAGGCCGGTTCTCCGGACGTCGCCGCTCTGGACGTCGTCTCTTCGGATGTCGCTTCTCCGGTCGCCGGTTCCCCTGGCACCGGTTCCCCTGGCACCGGTTCTCCGGACGCCCGTTCAGGGCTCCGTCACGCCGCAGCCGCCCGGTCCCGCGGCACCGTGCATCCGCGGCAGGGCCTGGTGGAATGGGCCGGGTGCGCTCCTCCCGAGGCTTCCTCCGACCGGCCGTGCGCCGTCCGGTGCGGGGTCCGTCCCGGGCGCGGGGCCCGTCCTAGGCCGAGCGCCGGTGCCGTCCGCCGACCTCGACGGGGCCGTCGAGCGGTGAGCGGCCGCCGAGCTCGGGGAGTCCGTCCAGCGCGGAGCCGCCGACCGTCTCCGCCTCGAACATCGCCCAGACCACCTTGCCGCTGCCCAGCGGGTGCCAGCCCCAGGAGCGGCTGAACGACTCCACCAGGTGCAGCCCGCGGCCCGATTCGGCGACGAAGTCGGCCTCCCGGGCGATCGGCCCGGTGCTGCTCGGATCGCTCACCGCGCAGACCACCTGGGGAGCGCGGTGCACCAGGCTTATTCGGATCGGAAGCCGGCCGCCCGCGGTGGGCTGTGTGGGAAAGTCGTACTCGCCCTGGGTACAGCCCGACGGGTCGGGCCGCGCGCCGATCGCGTGCCGCAGCGCGTTGGTCACGAGTTCCGAGGCCACCAGCGCGACGTCGTCGAACAGCTCCGTCAGGTTCCAGCGCTGGAGCGTGGTCCGAGCGAAGTCGCGCGCGGTTCTGACGGCTTCGAAGCGAGGAGCGAGCGTACAGGTGACCACATGGGGGTCAACCGCCAAAGCCGTACCGGTGCTCATGAAGAGCTCCTCCCATAAGGGGGCGGACACGGCTGGACCCGCCGGGGTCATGCCGGTCACCTCCGACTCGCTCGGCCGCTCGGCCGCCCCCTCGACCAGGCGCCCGCGCACTCGAACGCCCGGCGGCGCGGGGGACGCCGTCGGGTCGGTGCACGGAGTCGCGCGTGGGGTCGACGCGGAGCCCGCGGGATTGCCAGGGATGTGCAGGTGCACGTGCACCATGGTGGTGTGCGCTCACTGCAGATGCAAGAGTCGATTCACGTGCAGTCGCACTATTGGCATATGCAAGCGCCGAATGCACGTGCATCCTGGTGCGTGGAGTGCGGAACTGATAGGAACATCCGTCAGTATCGGCACCGTGAGCGCTCAACTGATGGCAGACTGTGCGCTGTTTGCCCTAGGTGGAGGTTTCGACCGCATGACCACAGTTCAGCCGGGCGGCGGCTCGATGGTCCGCCGGATCCTCCTCGGCTCGCAGCTTCGCCGCCTGCGCGAAGCGCGCGGCATCACCCGCGAGGACGCGGGCTACGCGATCCGGGCCTCCGAGTCCAAGATCAGCCGCATGGAGCTCGGCCGCGTCAGCTTCAAGGAGCGCGACGTCGCCGACCTGCTCAGTCTGTACGGCGTGGACGACGGCATCGAGCGGGAAGCCCTGCTCGGCCTGGTCCGCGAGGCCAACAAGTCCGGCTGGTGGCACAGCTTCAACGACGTGCTGCCGGGCTGGTTCCAGACCTACGTCGGCCTGGAGGAGGCCGCGCAGCTGATCCGCACCTACGAGGTGCAGTTCATCCCCGGGCTGCTGCAGTCCGAGGAGTACGCACGGGCGGTTTTCGGCCAAAGTCGGCCGGTCATCAGCGAGGAGGAGGTCGAACGGCGGGTCAGCCTCCGGCTGCGCCGCCAGAAGCTGCTGACCGAGGGCGCCAGCCCGCGCCTGTGGGCGGTCATCGACGAGGCGGCGCTGCGCCGGCCGGTCGGCGGGCCCAAGGTGATGCGCGGTCAGGTGCAGTACCTGATCGACGTCGCCGAGCAGGCCAACGTGGTGATCCAGGTGATGCCGTTCCGGTTCGGCGCGCACGCGGGCGAGTCCGGGGCGTTCACGATCCTGCGCTTCCCGGAGCAGGACCTCGCGGACGTGGTCTACCTGGAGCAGCTCACCAGCGCGCTCTACCTGGACAAGCGCGACGACGTCGACGCCTACATCCAGGTGATGGAGCGGCTCTGCGTGGACAGCCTCACGCCGGAACGCACGATCGACCTGCTGGCCTCGATCCTGAAGGAACGCTGACCCGTAGGAGCGCCGACCTGAGGGAACGCTGGAACGCGGACCCGAAGGAACGCCGAGCCGCTGCCGCCCAGGGCCCGTGAGCCCCCTCCCTCGCGAGGCCCCCGGCAGCAGGTCCGCCAGGCCGCCCACCCGCCGTCAACAACCGCGGGCCGGCGGCCGTTCGCGTTCCGGCGGCGACGGCTGCGGCGGGCGGCCCAGCTCCCACGCCAGGTCGTAGCGGCGGAAGAGGTCGGCCCGGATGGGTGCCAGCGGGATCTCGGCGCCCGGCAGCAGCACTCCGATGCAGCCGCCCATCAGCGCACTGCGCAGCACCGCGTGTTCGGCGACCGGGTCGGGGGCGCCCCAGTCCCGCAGCAGCCCCTGGATGATGGCGCCGAGCTGCTGCTGCTCCGGGTCCTGGACGAAGGCGCCGGTGTCCGGGTCGAGGATCAGCGCCAGGTGGGAGCGCATCACCCGGGGGTGGTCCAGCGCCAGGCCGAGCACGGTGTCGATCGCCCGGGCCAGCCGGGCGTCGGGGGAGGAGCCGGGCGCCAGCTCCGCCAGCGCGCCGGCCAGTGCCTGGTGCATCATCCGGTGGGTCGCGGACTGCATCAGCAGCCGTTTGCCGTCGAAGTAGTAGGAGAGCAGCCCGCGGGCGAGCCCGGCCCGCTCGGCGATGTCGGTCAGCGTGGTGCCCGCGTAACCGCGCTGGTCAACGAGTTCGACGGTGGCCCGCAGGATGCGCCGGCGGGAGCGTTGCCGCATCTCCTCATTGACCGAATCCCCGCGAGGTGCCATCGTGTCTGCTCCGAACGTTCGTTGGCTGCGAGCCAATATACTTGCGGAGCCGACAGCCGCACCGAGGAACCGCGCCCCGACCAGGGCGCTGCCCGGGCGGCGGCCACGAAGACGGCCGGCTCCACCAACACGGGGGTTTGGTGGAGCCGGCACCAGGGGCCCGGCGGCCCGGAGGTCAGCGCTCGATCAGGACCTCGTCCCTGGTCGCGGTCGACCCGGCCGGCGGGTAGGCGTAGTCCGGCACCGGGGCGGGAGCCGCCTTGCGGCGCCGGTCCACCAGGGCGCCCGCCGTCGCGACCACCAGGCCGACCAGTGCGACCGCCGTGACGAACATCAGCGCCGGCCGGTAGCCGTCCAGCTGGGCCTGCGGGCTGTCGCCGCCCGCGCTGCCGGCCGTGATCATCGCGGTCGCTCCGGCCAGCACCACCGCGGTGCCGACCTGGATGGCGGTGTTCACCAGGCCCGAGGCCAGGCCCTGCTCCTCGTCGGCCACGCCGTCGGTGGCGGCGAGGTTCACCGAGGGGAAGGCGAAGGCGAAGCCCACGCCGAGCAGCAGCATCGAGGGCAGCACCAGGCCCGGGTACGAGCTGTGCTCGTCCAGCCGCAGGAACAGCGCGAAGGCGGCGACCAGCGAGAGCAGGCCGATCGGCAGCAGCCGCGCGGTGCCGAAGCGGTCCACGATCGGGCCCATGAAGGGCGCCGAGAGCGCGATGAGGGCCCCGGCCGGGAGCAGCCCGAGGGCCATCTCCAGGGCCGACCAGCCGAGCAGGTGCTGGAGGTAGAGGGTGACCACGAACTGGAACCCGCCGTACGCGCCGGTCATCGCGAAGGCGACCACGTTCGCCCGGGCGACCGAGCCGTTGCGGAAGATGCCGAGCCGGACCAGCGGGTGCGCGGCGCGGCTCTCGACCCGGAGGAAGGCGGCGGCCAGCGCGACGACGACGAGCAGCGAGCCGAGGGTGCGCAGGCTCAGCCAGCCGGCGCCCTGGGCCTCGGTGACGGTGAAGACCAGCAACAGCACGGTCGCGGTGCCGGTGATCGCGCCCAGTACGTCGTAGCCGCCCTTGGCGCGCTCCTCGACCGGGCGGGGGAGCAGCCGGACGGCGAAGAGCAGGGCGAGCAGCGCGACCGGGACGGGCATCAGGAAGGTCCAGCGCCAGCCGACCGAGGTGAGCAGGCCGCTGAGCACCAGGCCGAGCGAGAAACCGCTGGCGCCGCAGGTGGTGTAGATCGACAGCGCGCGGTTGCGGGCCGGGCCCTCGGCGAAGGTCGTGGTGATGATCGACAGGCCGGCCGGGGCGGTGAAGGCGGCGCTGACGCCCTTGAGGAAGCGGGCCGCGATCAGCAGGCCGCCGTCGTCCACCAGGCCGCCGACCAGTGAGGCGGCGGCGAAGACGCCCAGGGCCACCAGGAACACCCGGCGGCGGCCGAGCAGGTCGGCGGCGCGTCCGCCGAGCAGGAGCAGGCCGCCGTATCCGAGCACGTAGCCGGAGACCACCCACTGCAGGGCGGAGGTGGACAGGTGCAGGTCGGAGCCGATGGAGGGCAGGGCGACGCCGACCATGGAGACGTCCAGGGCGTCCAGGAACATGGCGGCGCAGAGCACGATCAGGGTGCCCCAGAGGCGGGGAGTCCAGTGCGGCCCGCTGGTTGACGGGGCGTCGGGTGACGTGACGGTCGGGGTGGTCATGGGGAGGAGAGTACATGCACATGCATTCAATGCAAATGAATTAAATGTGAACGCAATAATTGCTGATGCACGTGCTAGGGTGGCCGTGTGGCTGAACTCGACTCCCCGGCGGAGGCCGGTCTCGTCGCGCAGTGGCGCGAGCTGCTGTCCCGGCATGCCGCCACGGCCTGCCGGCTCGATCGCGAGCTGGGCGACCGGTACGGGCTGGGCATGAGCGAGTTCGAGGTGCTGGAGCGCCTCGCCGAGGAGTGCGGGAGTGGCGGGCACGCGGTGCGGGTGAGCGAGCTGGCCCACACCGTCCACCTGAGCCAGAGCGCGCTCTCCCGGCTGATCGCCCGCCTGGAGAAGGCCGGACTGGTCACCCGGGCGATGTGCGAGAGCGACCGCCGGGGCGTCCTGCTCACCCTCACCGAGGCCGGCCGGGAGCGCTACGAGCAGGCCAGGCCGCTCCACCGTGAGGTGCTGGACCGGACCCTCGGCGGCGAGCCCGGGCCGACCCGCGGGGAGCCCCCGGCCTGACGGTCCGTCAAATCAGCCGCAGAGGCTCGGAGTCGGGCTCAGAGCAGCGAGTTCAGCCCCGGTGCGGCGGCCAGCAGGACGACCACGGCGGGTGCGGCGAGCGCCGCGACGGTGAGCCGGAGCCGGTGCGGGACGGAGAGCCGCGGGCGGCCCGCGAGCAGGCGGTCCACCCGCTTCGGGGACTGCGCCAGACCGGGCGGGCAGGAGCCGAACACCCCGCGGTCCAGGTTGAGTTCGGCCAGCGCGAGGGCGGTGGTGTGCCGGCCGTGCCGGCGGGCGGCCCGGTCGTCGGCGGCCAGTTCGACCAGCTCCGCCACCTGGTCGCGGAAGGCGCTGAACACGCCGACCCCGGGGAAGCCGGAGGCGAGCGCCTGGGCGAACTGCTGGAGCCAGTGGTGCCGGGCCCGGACGTGGCCGCGCTCATGGCTCAGCACGGCGGCCAGCTCCCGGTCGGTCAGCTGCTGGAGGGCGCCGGTGGTGACCACCAGCCGGGAGTCCGGTCCGGGCAGTGACCAGGCCTCCGGGCGGACGTTCTCCAGTACCACCAGGCGCTCCCGGCGGGCCCGGGCGGTCTCGATGGTGTCCGGCAACTCCGGTGCCCGGGTGGCCAGTTGGGCGTGCCGTCGGGTGCGCAGTGCCTTGGCCGTGCGGACCTCCCGGGTAAGCGCCAGCACGGTCCGCACCCCGCCCGCGGCCAGCACCGCGGCACACAGCCGACCCCAGCCCTCGGCGCCCTGGAGGCCGTAGGCCGCCTCGACGCCGTGCGGCGCGCCGGAGAACACCAGTGCGCGCAGCTCCGGCAGGGCGGCGGAGGCCGCCAGCACGAGGCCCAGGGCGCAGCAGAGCAGTACGGCCACCACCAGGCACTGCCACACCAGCAGCGCCAGCACCGGTTCGCGCTCCGCCCAGCGGGCCCGGGCCAGCAGCCGGGGCGCGACGGTCGAGAGCAGCAGGCCGAGCAGCAGCAGGCCGGTCAGGGCAGGCATCGATGGGCTCCCCGAGTACGCACGGAACGCGACAGCGCGCTCCCTGCCAACCTATGCGCTGGCGACGCCCGGTGGAACGGCTTTCGACCGGCCAGTGACCAACGCCACGCCCGGGTGGGGGTCTTGGGCAGGCGAGGCGGGGTGCGGGGGTGTCGGGTTTCCGGTCGCCCGGCCGTCACATGGTCAGGAGCATGGCGAACATGCCGATGCCCATGGTGAGCCGGCAGGCCTGCGGCAGCCCGGCGGTGCCGGTCGCGAGGGCGCCCGCCGGAGTGCGCAGCAGCCGGCTGCCGGTCCAGAGGGTGTACCCGCCGAAGTAGAGGAGGAGCGCCCCGGTCAGGGCCGGGAGGCCCAGGGCGGCGGCCCGGTGGTGCCCGTGGCCGGAGGCGGCCGCCATCGCGAGGGCCATGTACGTCATGGCGAGCGCGCCCATCGCGTGGTGCAGCCGGTGCGCCCGGCCGGCCGGGGCGTGGGCGGCGGCGAGCAGGAAGGCAGTGGCGGGCAGGCCGAAGAGCCCGGCCCAGACGGCGGGCGGGACGGTGGCGCCGGTGACGGCCATCGCGGCCATCCCGAGTCCCATCAGCGCCTCGGCGGCATCGGACTCGCGGGCGAGCGGTCGGTGCGCGCCGCCCGGGGCGCAGGGGGACGAGGAGTGGCGCAGCCGGACCAGGCAGGAGGTGCCGGCGCCGGCGGCGAGGAGGGCGAGGAGCCAGTTGACCAGGGCGGGTCCGTGCAACGGCGGCCTCCCGGGGCGGTGGGCGCCCGGGGGCGGCGAACAGGTGGCGACGAACAGCGGTCAGCGAACAGATGATGAAATCTGTCAGCTGTTATCTGTCATCCGTCAGCTGTCGTCCGTTCGCCGACCCCCGTGCGCGGCGACGGACGTCCGGTCCACGATCACCGCACCCGGCCGGGAGCGGCCAGAGCGCGTACGGGGGCGCACGGTTGTACCCGTCGTCGTCGCGAAGCCCCCGGCCGCACACCTGGTCGCACGCCCCGGCCGCAGGTCCCGGCCGCAGGTCCCCGGACCGGGGCGCCCGCACACCCCGGCTGGCCGAGGGCAGGGCCCCCGCGCCCCGACTCCGCCGCGGGCGGTGGCGGAGGGCTCAGCCCTGGAGCCGCCCCGAGGCGACCACCCGGCTGAGGAACTGCCGGGTCCGCTCCTCCCGAGGATCGCCGAACACCTGCTCCGGCGGCCCCTGTTCGAGCACCACCCCGCCGTCCAGGAAGCAGACCTGGTCGGCGACCTCGCGGGCGAAGCCCATCTCGTGCGTGGAGAGGACCATCGTCATCCCCTGCTCCTTGAGGTCGCGCACCACCGACAGCACCTCGCCGACCAGCACCGGGTCGAGCGCCGCGGTGATCTCGTCCAGGAGCAGCAGCCGCGGCCCGGTGGCCAGCGCGCGCACGATGGCGACCCGCTGCTGCTGCCCGCCGGAGAGCCGGTCCGGGTACTCCTTGGCCTTGGCCGCCAGCCCGAGCCGGTCGAGCAGTTCCAGCGCCCGGGCCTCCGCCTCGGCCCGGGCGACCCGGTGCACCCGGCGCGGCGCGAGCGTGATGTTCTCCAGCACCGTCAGGTGCGGGAACAGGTTGTACGACTGGAACACCACGCCGATCCGGCGCCGCACGGCGTCCTCGTCGGCGCGCGGATCGGTGATCTCCTCGCCGTCCAGGAAGATCGCCCCGTCGTCGATCCCCTCCAGCAGGTTCACGCAGCGCATCAGGGTGGACTTGCCGGAGCCGGACGCCCCGATCAGCGCCGTCACCGAGTGCTCGGCCACGGCGAGGTCCACGTCGCGCAGCACCACCTGGCCGCCGAAGGTCTTGCGCACCGACTCCAGCCGGAGCACCTCGTTCTCCAACCGGGGCACCTCGTTCGACCTCACACCGCACCTCCCTGGAGCTGGCGGCGGTTCATCCGGGTGGTCAGCCAGTCGGCGAACCGGGTCAGCGGAATGGTCAGCACGATGAACACCAGCCCCGCCACCAGGTACGGCGTGAAGTTGAAGGACCGGGCCGCGATGATCTTCGCCGCGTACACCGCGTCGATCGCACCGCCGATCGAGACCAGCCCGGTGTCCTTCTGGAGGCTCACCAGGTTGTTGAGCAGCGGCGGCACCACCCGGCGCACGGCCTGCGGCAGCACCACGTAGCGCATCGCCTGCGCGTTGGTCAGGCCCAGCGACCGCGCCGCGGCCCGCTGGCTCGGGTGCACCGACTCGATGCCGGAGCGGAACACCTCCGACACGTACGCCGAGTACGTCAGCACCAGCGCCGCACCGCCCAGCAGCAGCGGGTCGGTGGTCACCCCGGTCAGCCGCAGCGCCGGCACCCCGGTGATCATCACCAGCAGGCAGATGATCATCGGCAGCCCGAGGAAGAAGTCCACGTACGCGGTGGCCAGCAGCCGCACCGGCAGGAAGACCGGCCCGCGCAGTGTCCGCAGCACCGCCAGCAGCAGCCCGAACAGCAGGATCAGCGCCCCGCAGCCGAGCATCAGCTCCAGGTTCAGCCGCAGCCCCTTCAGCACCTCGGGCAGCGCCTGGCGGGCGTAGTCGAGGTTGAAGAAGGTCCGCCGGGTCACCTCCCAGCCGGGGGAGTTGACGACCAGGAGGTAGAGCGCGCCCGCCGTCACCAGGGTCGACGCGGTGGCGATCAGCGCCGAGCGCCGGGCCCGGGCCCGCCGGTAGGCCTCGTGCGCCAGCCGCCGCTCGGACGGACGGTAACCGTCGTCCGCCGCCGGAGCCCCGGTCCGTGCCGCCGGAGCCTTGGCCAGCTCCACCGGACCCGCGCCGTCCGACGCCTCCCCGCTCAGCCCGGGGCCCAGGCCGGCACTCACTTCAGCACCGGCGCCGAGACGGCGTCGGAGAGCCACTGCTTCTCCAGCTTCGCCAGCGTGCCGTCGGCGCGCAGCGCGTCCACCGCCTGCGAGACGCAGCCGGTCAGCCTGGACCCCTTGTCCAGCACCAGGCCGAACTGCTCGGCCTTCGCGGCCGCCTCGAACTGGCCGACCACCTGGGCCTCCGGCACCTCGGCGCCGGTGATGTAGAAGGCGGTCGGCAGGTCCACCACCAGCGCCTCGATCTGGCCGTTCTTCAGCGCGGCCTTGGCCAGGTCGTTGGAGTCGAAGACGGCCGGCTGGGTGTTCGGCTTGATGGTGCCGGTGATGGTGTCCAGGCTCGTGGTGCCGACCTGCGCGCCGAGCTTGGTGCCCTTGAGGTCGGCGATGCTCCTCGCGCTCGCGGTCTTGGAGTTCTTCAGCGCGATGACGGTCTGGCGCACGTCGTAGTAGCCGGAGGAGAAGTCCACCGCCTGCTTGCGCTCGTCGCTGATGGACACCTGGTTGATGTCGAAGTCGAAGTCCTTGGCGCCCGGGGCGGTCGCCTTGTTGAACGGCGCGACCACCCAGCTGACCTTCTCCTTCGGGTAGCCGAGCTTCTCGGCGACCGCGTAGGCCACGGCGGACTCGAAGCCCTTGCCGTTCTCCGGCTTGTCCTCGGAGAACCACGGGTCGTACGCGGGCTTGTCGGTGCCCACGGTCAGCGTCCCGGCGGTACGCGTGGCCAGCGCCCCCGGCGCGCACCCCGCCGCCGACCCGCTCGCGGCCGAGGCGCCGGAGGCGGCGCCGGACGTCGAGTCCTGCGGCGCGCAGGCGGTCAGCACGGCCGCGGCGGCGGCCAGCGCGGCGATGGGCAGTACGGCGGACGGCTTGCGGAGGGTCATGACGGGGCTCCAGGGAAGGACCGGCGGGGACGGGAGGAACGAGCAGGGGCACGGGGAGGCCGGGACGGGCGGCCCGCACCCCGGCGGGTCACTTCCCCCCGGTGGCGGCGCCGGAACACACGCGGCATGGTCGGCGTACGGGTCCGCGTCCGCGGTGCCCCCCGAGCCGGACCGGCAGCAGCCGGGCGGCGGCGGACCGGTCAACAACAGCGGCGACAGCGGCAGCGCGGGCCGCGCGCGCGACAGCGACGGCAGACGTGCCGACGGGAGGGCACCCGGAACGGGCTGTCGTGGCGCTCGGCCACCGTGATCACCGCCGGGAGCATGCGGGGAGGTTCGCATCAGAGCGGCGCATCTGTCCAGAACATCCAGATCACTGTCCACATGCCGGACAACCCGCTCCGCGCCGAAGGTTTCGGCGCCGGAGGGGCGGTGCGCGGGAGCTTTGCCGGTCCCGACCCTCTTGAACGGGAGAACCTTTCGTACTTATGGTGTTCCCGTTGAAATAACTCCTGTCGAAGTGAGTCCACGATGCAGAATCTTTCGCCAAGGCTCGCTGTGGCGGCCGACACCCCGGTCTCGACCCTCGCCGGCCACCCGGCCTGGCTGCGCCTGAAGGAGGCCGTCGAGACGCTGCGCCCGCTCCAGTCCAAGGACGGCTCGATCGACCTGGCCGCCGTCCAGCGGCAGACGGTCGACCCCCTGGTCGCGACCGTCCGCGCCGCCGTCGAGGAGCTCGCGCCGAACTTCCCGCACGACGCCGCCTACCTGGCCGCCGTCGACGCGGACCTCGCCAAGTGGGCCGACACCGGCTACCGCGAGCCCGACTTCCTGGACTCGCTGCTCGCCTTCCAGCCCGCCGACCAGCGCGAGGACGGGCTGGAGCACCTGGTCGTCTTCCCGATGTACACCCAGAACGGCAACCCGGACCGCAACCTGGAAGCCGTCCTGCTGACCGTCGTGTGGCCCGACTGGCTGGCCGAGCTGGAGCGCACCCGCTTCGACAACCCGATGTTCGTGCCGATCACCTTCACGGACTTCACCGCCGGCTACGACACCAACTCCGCCGTGCTCTTCCCCGAGACGGTCTCCGTGCGCAAGGCGCCGGAACGTTTCACCTGGGGAGGCATCTTCTGCGACCGCGAGGCCGCCCGCTTCCGCGCGGTGTCCAGCAGCGCCGTCCAGCAGCTCGGCCTGGAGATCCCGGCCGACGCCGAGGGCCTGCTCCAGGACCAGCAGCGCGCGCAGGAGACCTTCGTCCTGTGGGACCTGGTCCACGACCGCACCCACAGCCACGGCGACCTGCCGTTCGACCCCTTCATGATCAAGCAGCGCAGCCCGTTCTGGATGTACGGCCTGGAGGAGCTCCGCTGCGACCTCACCACCTTCAAGGAGGCGGTGCAGCTGGAGTCCGAGGGCAACCCGCACGCCCGCGACGTCCAGTACGCGATCCTCTTCGACCGCCTGTTCCGCTTCCCGGTCTCCGGCGACCGGGTGCGCAACTACGACGGCCTCGGCGGCCAGCTGCTCTTCGCCTACCTGCACAAGCACGACGCGCTGCGCTGGCGCGACAACCGCCTCAGCATCGACTGGGAGCGCGCCCCGCAGGTCACCAACGCGCTCTGCGCCGAGATCGAGACCCTCTACCGCGACGGCATCGACCGGCCGAAGCCGGCCCACTGGATCGCCGCGTACGAGCTGGTCTCCCGCTACCTCACCCCGCACCCGGCCTCCACCTGGGCGAAGGGCCCCGAGGCGCTGCCGCTCGACATCACCGACGGCAAGGCCCTCAACAAGGCCCTGTGCGACGCCGTGCTCCCGGACGAGTTCCCGCTGAGCATGTTCTACGAGGCCCTCAACAAGAAGCTGAGCGGCGTCATCGCCGCCACCGCCGGCATCACCGGCACCGGTATCCAGGGAGCAGCCGCGTGACCACTTCCACCAACGCCCCGCTGGCCGGCAAGGTCGTCGCCGTCGCCGGAGCCAGCGGCCCGGCCGGACGCGCCGTGCTGCGCCGCCTCACCGCCGACGGCGCCACCGTGATCGGTGCCGACATCGACGCCCAGCGCCTGGAGTCCGCCCTGGACGCCACCCGGGTCGCCGTCCGCGGAGCCAAGGTCAGCGGCCAGGTGATCGACCTGCTCGACCCGCAGGAGGTCCACGACTGGGCCGACCACCTGGAGTCCGAGCACGGCCACGTCGACGGCCTGTTCCACCTGGTCGGCGGCTGGCGCGGCAGCAAGACCTTCTTCGACACCCGGCTGGACGACTGGGACTTCCTGCACGACACCGTCGTGCGCACCCTCCAGCACACCTCGCTGGCCTTCCAGCCCGCGCTGCTCCGCAGCTCCGCCGGCCGCTACGCGATGATCTCGGCCTCGGCCGCGCACAAGCCCACCGCCGGCGGCGCCGCCTACGCGGCCGCCAAGGCCGCCACCGAGGCGTGGACGCTCGCCATGGCAGACTCCTTCAAGAAGGAGACCACCGACCCCGAGGGCGAGCCCACCGCGGCGGCTGCGATCCTGGTCATCAAGGCGCTGGTCAGCCCCGAAATGCGGGCCGAGAAGCCGGAGGCGAAGTTCACCGGTTTCACCGACACCGCCGACCTCGCCGGACACCTGGCGGGCCTCTGGGACCGCCCCGCAGCAGAACTGAACGGACAGCACCTGTGGCTGACAGCCCGATGACCGACCTCACCCGTACGGACGCGGTACGGCGGCACGACCCCGCCGTCCGCGGCTTCGCCAGCGACAACTACGCCGGCGTCCACCCGGAGGTCCTCGCCGCGATAGCCCTCGCCAACGGCGGTCACCAGATCGCCTACGGCGAGGACGACTACACGGCCCACCTCCAGGACGTCTTCCGCCGCCACTTCGGGGAGAAGGCCGAGGCCTACCCCGTCTTCAACGGCACCGGCGCCAACGTGGTCGCCCTCCAGTCGCTGCTCCCGCGCTGGGGCGCGGTGGTCTGCGCCGAGTCGGCCCACATCCACGTGGACGAGGGCGGGGCCCCGGAGAAGATGGGCGGCATCAAGCTGCTCACCGTCCCCACCCCGGACGGCAAGCTCACCCCCGAGCTGCTCGACCAGCAGGCCTGGGGCTTCGGCGACGAGCACCGCGCGCAGCCGCTCGCGGTCTCCATCACCCAGAGCACCGAGCTCGGCACCCTCTACACCGTCGAGGAGATCCGCGCGATCACCGAGCACGCCCACCAGCTGGGCATGCTCGTCCACGTGGACGGCTCCCGCCTGGCCAACGCGGCCGCCTCGCTCGGCCAGCCGCTGCGCGCCTTCACCACCGACGTGGGCGTCGACGTGCTCTCCTTCGGCGGGACGAAGAACGGCCTGCTGTTCGGCGAGGTCGTGGTGGTGCTCAACCCGGAGCGGGTGCGCAACATCAAGTACCTGCGCAAGACCTCGATGCAGCTCGCCTCGAAGATGCGCTTCGTCTCGGTCCAGTTCGAGGCCCTGCTCTCCGGCGACCTCTACCTCCGCAACGCCGGCCACGCCAACGCGATGGCCAGCCGCCTGGAGGCCGCGGTCCGGGAGATCGACGGCGTCGAGGTGGTCCGCCCGGTCCAGGCCAACGCGGTGTTCGCGATCCTCCCGCGCGAGGTCAGCGAGCGGCTGCAGAAGCGGTACCGCTTCTACTTCTGGAACGAGCACACCGGCGAGGTCCGCTGGATGTGCGCCTTCGACACCACGGAGGCCGACATCGACGCCTTCGCGGCGGCCATCGCCGAGGAGATGGGCCGCGCCTGACGGTGCTCCGGCAACGGATCGTCCCGCCCCGCGACCGTGGGGCGGGACGATTTGCATGTGGCGGGTCGGTCCCCGTACAGTTCCGGAGCCGCCGCGGGAGACCGGGGTGGCAAAGCGGAAAGCGAATCCGATGAATGAAACTCCGGAAAACGGGGCGGAAATCGTCTGATAAGCTGGAAACACGAAAGAACGAAGCCCGGAGGGCCTGCTGGAAGGCAGTCCGAAGGAAGCGTCCGTTCCTTGAGAACTCAACAGCGTGCCAAAAGTCAACGCCAGATATGTTGACATCCCCGGCCTCGGTCCTTGCGACTGGGGTTGGAGATTCCTTTTGAAATAACACTAGCGAGGACGCAGTGCGCGGGGCCGCCCTATTCCGGTGGTTGCCGTGCCGCTCAACGCGGG
>NZ_JBEXJK010000107.1:0-21340 GCF_040609095.1 Kitasatospora sp. NPDC004799 | reverse complement strand
GACGGCCTGGTCACCCGCCCGGACTTCCTCGCCCTGATGACCGCGATCGGGTTCGACGACCGGATCATCGAGGCTCCGTCGCGCTCGGGCTCGGCACCGGGTCCGTACTGGCCGAGACCGACCCGGTGGCACCCGCGCTCCGGGTGGCCCCGCCGCCCGAACCGCCGTCCCCGCCGACCGCCTGGACCACCGCCACCACGCCCGCGATCAGCAGCAGCACCACGATCGCGGTGGCGATGGCCAGCCGCCGCCGGCCGGTGCGCGGATCGGCCCCGGCCGCCTGCGTCGCCCCCATCGTCCACTCGCTGGTCACCGGCCGGATCGGCTCCGCGGCCGGCTCCCCCGCCGGCGTCCCGGCGGGCTCCGCGTCCGGGGCCCGGCTCCCGACCCGGACCGTCCCCAGCAGCCCGCCCACGGTCCGCTTGCGCCCGTCCTCGGCCTGCTCCGGCCCCGCCTCCGACGGCTCCGCCGCCGCCGAGGGCTTCGAGGGCTCCGAGGGCTTCGCCGGCTCGGCCGCCGCCTCGGCCGGCCGTTCCAGCGGCACCGCGTGCTCGGTGGTCGACTCGGCCCGCGCGGTCGCCTCCGCGACCACCCGCTTGAGCATCGACCGGGTCTGCGAGGCGTCCAGCCGCTCGGCCGGGTCCTTCGCCAGCAGCCCCTCGATCACCGGCAGCAGCGGCCCGGCGTTCACCGGCGTGGCCAGGTCCTCGGTCATCACCGCGGTCAGCGTGGCCAGCGCCGAGCCCCGGTCGTACGGCGGCCGGCCCTCGACCATCGCGTACAGCGTGCCGCCCAGCGACCACAGGTCGGCCGGCGGCCCGGGCTTCTGCCCGCGGGCCCGCTCCGGCGAGATGTACGAGGGGGCGCCGACCAGCATCCCGGTGGAGGTGACCGAGGCGTCGCCCTCCACGCTGGCGATGCCGAAGTCGGTGAGCACCACCCGGCCGTCCTCGCCGATCAGCACGTTGGACGGCTTGACGTCCCGGTGCAGGATGCCCAGCGCGTGCGCCGCGCTGAGCACGCCCAGCACGTCCAGGGCGATCTCCGCCGCCCGGGCGGGCTCCAGCGGCCCGTCCTCCCGCACCACGTCGGCCAGCGAGCGGGACTCGACCAGCTCCATGACGATCCACGGCCGGTCGTCCTCGTCGACCACGTCGAAGACCGTCACCGCCGAGCTGTGCCGGATCCGCGCGGTCGCCTTGGCCTCGCGCAGCGTCCGGGTGATCAGCCGGTGCTTCTCCTCCTCGTCGACGCTGGCGTTCATCCGCAGTTCCTTGACCGCGACGGTCCGGCCCAGCATCTCGTCCTCGGCGCGCCAGACCGTGCCCATGCCGCCGCGCCCGAGCACGCCGTTCAGGCGGTAGCGGCCGGCCAGGAGGCGGCCGGTGGAACCCTGCGCCTGGGTCATTCGGAACGTTCCCCCATGTGCTGCCGGCGGTCGTGGTGACGGCGCGTCGGCCCGACCTGGGTCCCGAACGCCCAAGCCTCCATCATCCCCTGTCCCGAGGGCCCTCGACCACCCGGCCCCCGCCCCAACCTGGGACGAACCGGAACGGGTGCGGCGCTCCGTGCCCGATCTGTGATCGAAAACTCGCCAAGATCTGTCCGGGTCACTGCTACCGTTCGGCAGCTCATCGTCTTTCCGGGGGGATTCGACGCCCATGACCGTACCCGCACCGGGCACTGACGGCCCGTCGCCCCGGCCGCGCACCGCCCAGCACTACTCGGTCGCGCCGCCCCCGGCCGCCCCCGAGGGCTACGTCGCCCCCGGCATGCCCGGCGCCCCCGTGGCCGGCTTCGAACCCGCCGAACCCGCCCCCGGGCCCACTCCCCGCCGCCGCACCGCCCTGGCCGTCGCCCTGGCCCTGCTGGCCATGCTGCTCGGCGGCCTCGCCTACGGCAGCGCCCCGCTGCGCGCCGCCGACAGCCTCGGCTGGCTGGCCATCGCCCCCGCCGCCCTGGTCGCCCTCCCGCTCGGCCGCCTCGGCGGCCGGGCCCGCGCGCTCCCCCCGCTCGGCGCCCTCCTCGCGGCCGGCGCCCTCCTCCTCGGCCAGCTGATCGAACACCTCCGCCGCCTCCGGGCCGAAGCCCCCACCCCCCACGGCCTGTTGCACGACACCCTCACCAGCTGGCGCGCCGACCTGCGCCCCCTCGACGCCGCCTTCTACGCCATCGCCCTCATCGGCGGCTTCCTCCTCACCCGCCGCACCGCCACCCGGAGCTGACGCCCGCCCCCGGACGGCGGAAGGCCCCCGCCGGAACCCGGCGGGGGCCTTCCTCGACGATCCGGTGCTCAGCGGTGGTCGAGCGCCGGGTTGACCGTCACCTCGACCCGCTGGAACTCCTTGAGCTCCGTGTACCCCGTGGTGGCCATCGCCCGCCGCAGCGCGCCGAACAGGTTCATGGTGCCGTCCGGGGTGTGCGAGGGCCCGGTCAGGATCTCCTCGGTGGTCCCGACCGTCCCGAGGTCCACCCGCTTGCCGCGCGGCAGCTCCTCGTGGACGGCCTCCATGCCCCAGTGGAACCCCTTGCCCGGAGCGTCGGTGGCCCGCGCCAGCGCGGCCCCGATCATCACCGCGTCGGCGCCGCAGGCGACCGCCTTCGGGATGTCGCCGCTGTACCCGACACCGCCGTCCGCGATGACGTGCACGTAGCGCCCGCCCGACTCGTCCATGTAGTCGCGACGGGCGGCCGCCACGTCGGCGACGGCGGTCGCCATCGGCACCTGGATGCCCAGGACGTTGCGCGTGGTGTGGGCCGCGCCCCCACCGAACCCGACCAGCACGCCGGCGGCGCCGGTCCGCATCAGGTGCAGCGCCGCGGTGTACGTGGCGCAGCCGCCGACGATCACCGGGACGTCCAGCTCGTAGATGAACTGCTTGAGGTTGAGCGGCTCGGCGGCGCTGGAGACGTGCTCGGCCGAGACGGTGGTGCCGCGGATGACGAAGACGTCGACGCCGGCGTCCACGACGGCCTTGGAGAACTCGGCGGTGCGCTGCGGCGACAGGGCCGCGGCGGTGACCACGCCGGAGTCGCGGACCTCCTGGATCCGCTGCTTGATCAGCTCGGCGCGGATCGGCGCGGAGTAGATCTCCTGGAGCCGGCGGGTCGCGACGGACTCGTCGGTGATCGCGGCGATCTCGTCCAGCAGCGGCTGCGGGTCCTCGTAGCGGGTCCACAGGCCTTCGAGGTTCAGCACGCCCAGGCCGCCGAGGCGGCCGATCTGGATGGCCTGCTGCGGCGAGACCACGCTGTCCATCGGGGCGGCCAGGAACGGCAGCTCGAAGCGGTAGGCGTCGATCTGCCAGGCGATCGAGACCTCCTTCGGGTCCCGGGTACGACGGCTGGGGACGACGGCGATGTCGTCGAAGGCGTACGCCCGGCGGCCTCGCTTGCCACGGCCGATCTCGATCTCGGTCACTTCGAGCCCTTCTGCTGTGTTGCTCATGCCCGCCGGGTCACCCCGGCCGCACCCCAGTATCCCGTACCGCCGCCGCTCCCGCCCCGACGGCCCACGGCCCGGACAGCCCGAGGGGCCCGCCGCCGCGGTGCGGCAGCGGGCCCCTCGGTGGTCCGACCGGTCAGCGGGCCGAGTAGTTCGGCGCCTCGACGGTCATCTGGATGTCGTGCGGGTGGCTCTCCTTGAGGCCCGCCGAGGTGATCCGGACGAAGCGGCCCTTGCTCTCCATCTCGGCGACGGTGGCGGCGCCCACGTAGCCCATGGTCTGGCGCAGGCCGCCGACCAGCTGGTGCAGCACGGCCGACAGCGGGCCGCGGTAGGGCACCTGGCCCTCGATGCCCTCGGGGACGAGCTTGTCGTCCGAGGCCACCTCGGCCTGGAAGTAGCGGTCCTTGGAGTACGAGCGGCCCTGGCCGCGGGACTGCATGGCGCCCAGCGAGCCCATGCCGCGGTAGGACTTGAACTGCTTGCCGTTGATGAACAGCAGCTCGCCCGGGGACTCCTCGCAGCCGGCCAGCAGCGAGCCGAGCATCACGGTGTCGGCACCGGCGGCCAGCGCCTTGCCGATGTCGCCCGAGTACTGCAGGCCGCCGTCGCCGATGACCGGCACGCCGGCCGCCAGGCAGGCCTGGGCGGCCTCGTAGATGGCGGTGACCTGCGGGACGCCGATGCCGGCGACCACGCGGGTGGTGCAGATGGAGCCGGGGCCGACGCCGACCTTGACGCCGTCCACGCCGGCGTCGATCAGCGCCTGGGCGCCGTCCCGGGTGGCCACGTTGCCGCCGACCACGTCGACCTTGACGGCCGACTTGATCTTCTCGATCCAGGCCAGCGCGTTGTGGCTGTGGCCGTGCGAGGTGTCCACCACCAGGAAGTCCGCACCGGCCTCGACCAGGGCCTGGGCCCGGTCGAACGCCTCGGCGCTGGCACCGACGGCGGCGCCGACCAGCAGCCGGCCCTCGGCGTCCTTGGCGGCGTTCGGGTACTGCTCGGCCTTGACGAAGTCCTTGACGGTGATCAGGCCCTTGATCCGGCCCTCGTCGTCGACCAGCGGAAGCTTCTCGATCTTGTGGCGGCGCAGCAGGGCCATCGCGTCCACCCCGGAGATGCCGACCTTGCCGGTGATCAGCGGCATCGGGGTCATGATCTCGCGGACCTGGCGGCTGCGGTCCGACTCGAAGGCCATGTCGCGGTTGGTGACGATGCCGAGCAGCTTGCCCGCCTCGTCGGCGATCGGCACGCCGGAGATGCGGAACTTGGCGCACAGCGCGTCGGCCTCGGCCAGGGTGGTCTCCGGGCCGACCGTGATCGGGTCGGTGACCATGCCGGACTCGGACCGCTTCACCAGGTCGACCTGGTTGGCCTGGTCCTCGACCGAGAGGTTACGGTGCAGCACGCCGACGCCGCCCTGGCGCGCCATCGCGATCGCCATCCGCGACTCGGTGACCTTGTCCATCGCCGCGGAGAGCAGCGGGATGTTCACGCGCACGTTCCGGGAGACCCGCGAGGAGGTGTCCACCTGGTTCGGCAGCACCTCGGAGGCCCCGGGCAGCAGCAGGACGTCGTCGTACGTGAGCCCGAGCATGGCGAACTTCTCGGGTACGCCTGCGGCGTTGTAAGACATTTGGGGGGTACCTTCCGTGGCCGGCCTTATCCGCTCACGCCCTGAGGGTGGGGGCGCATTCATCGCTCACTCGCGCAGACCGCCGAAGCCGGGTGCAATGGGAGGATCCTCCAAGGGGACCCCGCGCGCACCCGTCAAACTTTGGCAACCCGCCCAGGCGCCGATACCCCATGGTACTGGCACCGCGAATGTGTCCTCGTGTGCCCTTGACAACACCCCCGCCCCGTGGCTCATTCCCCCCGCGACCCGGGCGGGAAGGGCACGGATCAGGAGGACTCCTCCGCGAGCGCCCGCAGCCGGCTGAGCGCCCGGTGCTGGGCGACCCGGACGGCGCCGGGCGACATCCCGAGCACCTCGCCGGTCTCCTCCGCCGACAGTCCGGCGGCCACCCGCAGCAGCACCAGCTCGCGCTGACGGGCCGGCAGGTTGGAGAGCAGCTCCTTCGCCCAGGCCGCGTCGCTGCTCAGCAGCGCCTGCTCCTCCGGGCCGAGCGCCTCGTCCGGCACCTCCGGCAGGTCGTCCTGCGGCACGACGGTCGAGCCGGGCCCGCGCATCGCGGCCCGCTGGAGATCGGCGATCTTGTGCGCGGCGATCCCGTACACGAAGGCCTCGAACGGGCGCCCCTGGTCCTTGTACCGGGGCAGCGCGCAGAGCACCGCGACGCAGACCTCCTGCGCGACGTCGTCCACGTGGTGCCGGGCCCCGCCGGGCAGCCGGACGAGCTTGGCGCGGCAGTACCGCAGCGCCAGCGGGTGGACGTAGGCGAGCAGCGCGTCGATCGCCGGGCCCTCGCCGCGCACCGCGGCCGCGACCAGCTCGCCCACCAGCGGCGAGCCGCCCGAGCCGAGCACCGGCGGACGGCCGGGGCCGGCCGCGCGGGCCGGACCGCCCGGATCGGCGTACGACGGATCGTGGCCCGGGCCGGAGGGCTCGGCCTCCACCGGGTCCGCCTGGCCGGCCGCACCGGCGACGTCGTCGCGCATCGGTCCATGGTGCCTGGTCGAGCGGGAAAACGCGGCACCGCGTCCGGAGTTGTGCACCGGAACGTTATGCGCTGCGGCACCGTACGGCGTACCGCGCACCACCGGCCCCTCCTGCACCGTGCCGCCTCCCGCCCCGCCGTCGCCGGCCCCGTCCGTCGCGCCGTCCGCCGAGTGTCCTGCGGCTGCGTGGTTCGCCGCAGTGCCTGTCCGCTGGTCCCCGAGGTGCTCCACTCCTCCATGGTGCAACCTCGGGACCGTAACGTCACACGCCCGTGCGGCACCCGTTCCGGGAACCGCCGACGGCGCGCCGCAACCGGCGGCGCCGCCGGTGGTCAGCGGACCAGGCCCCAGCGGAAGCCCAGCGCCACCGCGTGCGCCCGGTCGGAGGCCCCGAGCTTCTTGAACAGCCGTCGGGCGTGGGTCTTCACGGTGTCCTCGGAGAGGAACAGCTCGCGGCCGATCTCGGCGTTGCTGCGGCCGTGGCTCATGCCCTCCAGCACCTGGATCTCACGCGCCGTCAACGTCGGCGCCGCGCCCATGTCGGGGCTGCGCAGCCGGCGCGGGGCGAGCCGCCAGGTCGGGTCGGCGAGGGCCTGGGTGACGGTGGCCCGCAGCTCGGCGCGCGAGGCGTCCTTGTGCAGGTACCCGCGGGCGCCCGCGGCCACCGCGAGCGCGACACCGTCGAGGTCCTCGGCGACGGTGAGCATGATGATCCGCGCGCCCGGGTCGGCGGACAGCAGCCGCCGGACCGTCTCGACCCCGCCGAGGCCGGGCATCCGGACGTCCATCAGAACGAGATCGGAGCGGTCGGCCACCCAGCGGCGGAGGACCTCCTCCCCGTTCGTCGCGGTGGTGACCCGGTCCACACCGGGTACGGTCGCGACCGCGCGGCGAAGCGCCTCGCGGGCGAGCGGGGAATCGTCGCAAACGAGAACGGAAGTCATGACCGTCGTCCTCCGCAGCTGATCCGCGTCACGTTGAGCCTCCTGGCTGGTACGAACCTCTCCGACACGGCCGATCGGCGACAGACTCCGTGCTGATCGCCCCAACCTGCCCGCGATCGTTCCCGACGTCCGGCGCCCGCTAACCGCCTCCGCACTTCCAACGACCGTCACTCGAATGAGTTACGGCCTTCGGGGCCATCTCCACCACTGTACGTGGCCAACCCATTACCGATCAGCCGCATCGCGGTGCACACGCCGCACTTTTGCGCAGCTCGCGCGCGGTCGGGCGTACGACCCGCACACCGGACCGGCACGCCGTGCGCCCAGCGGCCACCCGATTGCCACGCCCGCGCCCTGCGGAGCCCGCGCCCACTATGCCCTTTTTTATCGCTTTCGTATGGTCATTGACTGTTGTGCCAGTGTGTGGGTGACTTGTCCATGGAGTTGCCTTAAGTCATATTTCCAGGTGTCCACACCAGCGCAGGAAGCCCCGCCGCACCGCTCGGCAGCCAGCCCCGCCGAACGCCCGGCCGACGGCCGACAGCCTCTGAAGGGAATGAGCCATGGCAGATTTCTCCCGTCTCCCCGGTCCCAACGCGGACCTCTGGGACTGGCAGCTCTCCGCAGCCTGCCGTGGCGTGGACAGCTCGCTCTTCTTCCACCCCGAGGGCGAGCGCGGGGCCGCGCGCAGTTCGCGCGAGGCCAGCGCCAAGGAGGTCTGCATGCGCTGCCCGGTGATCGCCGAGTGCGCGGCGCACGCGCTGGCGGTCCGTGAGCCGTACGGCGTGTGGGGCGGGATGACCGAGGACGAGCGCGAGGAGATGCTGGGGCGCTCGCGGCACCGCCTGGTCGAGGTCCCGCTGACCCCGCCGGCGGTCGCCCAGCGCTAGACCCGTCTCCACGAGCGCCGTGAAGAAACGTTTCCTCGCGGCGCTTCAGCCTGTCGGCTCACGGTGCGTACCGGGCCACGGCGCCCCGGTCACCCACCGTCAGCGGGCGGCGGCCGCCCCCGCCAAGCGCTCCAGCATCAGCGCCACGGCCGGCACCTCGGCCAGGTCCGGCAGGGTCAGCGCGACCACCTGGCGCACCGCGGGCGCCCCGGAGGCCGTCCGCACCGGCACCGTGGACACGCCGTCAGGGCGCACCGACTGGAGCGCCAGCCGGGGCAGCACCGCCACCCCCAGCCCGGCCGCCACCAGGCCGACCACCGCCGGGTAGTCGTCCGTCGCGAAGTCGATCCGGGGCTCGAAGCCCGCGCCGGCGCACAGCTCCACCAGGTGCCCCCGGCACTGCGGGCAGCCGGCGATCCACTGCTCCCCCGCCAGCTCGGCCAGTTCCACCGCCCCGCCCCGCCCGTCCAGCGGGTGGTCGGCGGGCAGCAGGCCCACCAGCGGGTCGTCCAGCAGCGGGGTCACCACCAGGTCGGACCAGTCGGTCCCGGCGCTCAGCTGCTGCGCCTCCAGGTTGGCCTCGGCCCGGGCCTCGCGCGGCGTGCCGTGGGCGGGCGCCGGGGCGGCGACGGCGCCGTCGGACTGCGGGTAGCGGAAGGCCAGGGCTATCTCGCACTCGCCGCCGCGGAGCATCGCCAGCGACTCCGGCGGCTCCGCCTCGACCAGCGACACGCGCACCCCCGGATGGCTGTCCCGCAGGCGGGCGACGGCGGGCGGCACCAGGGTGGAACTCGCGGTCGGGAAGGAGACCAGCCGCACCCGCCCGGCCCGCAGCCCGGCGATCGCGGCCACCTCCTCCTCGGCGGCGGAGAGCCCGGCCAGGATCCCGGTGGCATGCTTGAGCAGGACCCGCCCGGCCTCGCTGAGCTGCATCCCGCGGCCCGAGCGGACCACCAGCGGGGTGTCCACCGACTTCTCCAGGGCCTTCATCTGCTGGCTGATGGCGGGCTGCGTACACCCCAGCTCGCGGGCGGCGGCGGAGAAGGAGCCGGTGCGGGCGACGGCACGCAGGACGCGCAGATGGCGGGCCTCGATCATGCCTCAGTTATAAGGCAATCTTTGCATTCTGCAAAATTCTGCTGATAGTTGAAGCCTGAAGGGGCCCCGCGCCCCCGGCGAGCGGGCGAAGCACAGGCGAACCCCGCCCCGAGCCGAAGGGGCGCGCCGGCGCCGAAAGGGAGAGCGCGAGGGAGCGACGTTGGGGGTACCCCCGGCCGAAGGCTGGGGGAGAGCGAGGGAGCGCCGACCGTCGGCGCCGGGCCGGGAGCCCGCCCCGGAGGCGAGCGGGCGAATCCCCGCCCCGAGCCGAAGGGGCGCGCCGGTGCCGAAAGGGAGAAGCGAGGGAGCGACGAAGGAGAGAGGGAGCGCCGACCGTCGGCACCGGGTCCGAGCGCCCCGGAGGCGAGCGGGCGAGTAACAGCCGGAGGCCCGGTCCGCGTCCCCGGTGGGGGTGCGGACCGGGCCTCCGGTCAGCCGTTCAGGCCGTGGCGTTCAGGCCGGCCTCAGTGCGAGTGGCCGTGGCCGCCGTGCGAGTGACCGTTGTCGGCCTCCTCCTCCTTCTTCTCCACCACGAGGGTCTCGGTGGTGAGGAGCAGGGAGGCGATCGAGGCGGCGTTCTCCAGGGCGGAGCGGGTGACCTTGACCGGGTCGATGACGCCGGCCTTCACCAGGTCGCCGTACTCGCCGGTGGCGGCGTTGTAGCCCTGGCCGATCTCCAGCTCGGAGACCTTGGAGGTGATGACGTAGCCCTCCAGGCCGGCGTTCTGGGCGATCCAGCGCAGCGGCTCGTGCAGCGCCTTGCGGACCACGGCGACACCGGTGGCCTCGTCACCCGACAGGCCCAGGCCGTCGTTCAGCACCTTGGCGGCGTGGACCAGGGAGGCGCCACCACCGGCGACGATGCCCTCCTCGACCGCGGCGCGGGTCGCCGAGATGGCGTCCTCCAGGCGGTGCTTGCGCTCCTTCAGCTCCACCTCGGTGGCGGCGCCGACCTTGATGACGCAGACGCCGCCGGCCAGCTTGGCCAGGCGCTCCTGCAGCTTCTCGCGGTCCCAGTCGGAGTCGGTCGCGGCGATCTCGCCCTTGATCTGGGCGACGCGGCCGGCCACGGCCTCGGCGTCACCGGCACCGTCGACGACCGTGGTCTCGTCCTTGGTGATGGTCACGCGGCGGGCGGTGCCCAGCACGTCCAGGCCGACCTGGTCGAGCTTGAGGCCGACCTCCTCGGAGATGACCGTGCCGCCGGTCAGGACGGCCAGGTCGCCGAGGATCGCCTTGCGGCGGTCGCCGAAGCCCGGGGCCTTGACGGCGACGGCGTTGAAGGTGCCGCGGATCTTGTTCACGACCAGGGTCGACAGCGCCTCGCCGTCGACGTCCTCGGCGATGATCAGCAGCGGCTTCGAGGCACCGCCCTGGAGGATCTTCTCCAGCAGCGGCAGCAGCTCCTGGATGGAGGAGATCTTGCCCTGGTTGATCAGGATGTACGGGTCCTCCAGGACCGCCTCCTGCCGCTCCGCGTCGGTGACGAAGTACGGCGACAGGTAGCCCTTGTCGAACTGCATGCCCTCGGTGAAGTCCAGCTCCACGCCGAAGGTGTTCGACTCCTCGACGGTGATGACACCGTCCTTGCCGACCTTGTCGATCGCCTCGGCGATCAGCTCGCCGACCTGGGTGTCCTGCGCGGAGAGGGACGCGACGGCAGCGACGTCGTCCTTGCCCTCGATCTCGCGGGCGACGGACAGCAGGTGCTCGGAGACGGCGGCGACGGCCTTGTCGATGCCCTTCTTCAGGGCGGCCGGGCCGGCGCCGGCGGCGACGTTGCGCAGACCCTCGTTGACCAGGGCCTGGGCCAGCACGGTGGCGGTGGTGGTGCCGTCACCCGCGACGTCGTTGGTCTTGGTGGCGACCTCCTTGACGAGCTGCGCGCCAAGGTTCTCGTACGGGTCGTCCAGCTCGACCTCGCGGGCGATGGTGACACCGTCGTTGGTGATGGTCGGGGCGCCGAACTTCTTGTCGATGACGACGTTGCGGCCCTTGGGGCCGATGGTCACCTTGACGGTGTCGGCCAGCTTGTTGACACCGCGCTCCAGCGAGCGGCGGGCGTCCTCGTCGAACTGCAGGATCTTCGCCATGTTCCCTATTCCCTCGGGGCTGCGGCCGGCCCACCGGCCGCCGAACTACGTGAACCAACAACCACGCCCCGGGCCACTGTCACGGAGGACACGGATCCGGGGCGGGTCGGGACGACTTACTTCTCGATGATCGCGAGAACGTCGCGGGCGGAGAGCACCAGGTACTCCTCGCCCTGGTACTTCACCTCGGTGCCGCCGTACTTCGAGTACAGGACGATGTCACCCACGGCGACGTCGAGCGGCAGACGCTGGCCGTCCTCGAAGCGGCCCGGGCCGACGGCCAGGACGACACCCTCCTGGGGCTTCTCCTTGGCGGTGTCCGGGATAACCAGGCCGGAGGCCGTGGTGGTCTCGGCGTCGAGCGGCTGGACCACGATGCGGTCCTCGAGCGGCTTGATGGCAACCTTGCTGCTGGTGGTCACGTCCGAGCTCCCCTTCGGAGATTACGGGGTTTTCTAACGGGTAGGGGCGATCCTGCGGGTCTGCCGTCGCGGGGGTCAGACACGCGTCGTCGCGTTAGCACTCTCCTAGTGGGGAGTGCCAAGGACGACCATAGGGCCGTGTTAGCACTCAGTCAACCAGAGTGCCAACGACGCGCCCTGAGGTCCCCGGTTCACGGATGAGTAGCCGTACTCATGTGCGACCGGGCCGGGCCCGGCCAGACTCCCCGTCATGACTCCCCTCCCGGCCCGCCTCGGCCCGTCCAGCACCAAGGACACCCTGCTCTCCGCGGCTCTCCTGCCGGTGCTCGCGGCGATCCCGGCCGCCGCCTACGTGCTGTTCATCGTTCTCGCCCTCAGCCTCGTCGCGATGGACGACGGCGAGGTGGCGGAGGTGGTCGTCGTCCTGAGCGGGCTCATCGGCGTGATCACCAGCCTCGGGGTGCCCGGGTACGTCGCCTTCCGCGCCCGGCAGGCCGGCTACCGGTTCCTCCCGGTCGCCGCCGCACTGGCCCCCTTCCTGGTGCCGGGCTGGGCCGTCGCGGGCTTCCCCGGCGCCTGACCGGCGAGAATGGCCCCGTGGACACCGAGAACCTCCAGCCGCTGCTGACCCCCGAGGGCCAGGCCCTGCTCGCCGAACTGCGCGAGTTCACCCCCGAGGAGGAGCTGGCGCTGGCGACCCGCCTGCGCCGGGAGCACCCCGCGGAGCTGGTGTCGGCGGCGTTCGGGCAGGCCCGGCTGCGGCAGCGGGCGCGGGCGAAGTTCGGGGCGGACGCCGACCTGATGTACTTCACGCCCAACGGCGTCGAGCAGTCCACCCGGCGCAGCGTGGCCGAGTGGCGCGCGCAGCGCTTCGCCGCCCTGGGCGTACGCCGGCTGGCGGACCTGTGCTGCGGCATCGGCGGGGACGTGCTGGCGCTGGCCCGGGCGGGCATCGAGGTGCTGGCCGTCGACCGGGACCCGGCGGCCTGCGCCGCCACCGCGGCCAACGCCGCCGCGCTGGGCCTGGCCGAGCTGGTCGAGGTGCGCTGCGCGGACGTCGCCGAGGTGGACGTCACCGGCTACGACGCGGTGTTCACCGACCCGGCCCGGCGCACCTCGCGCGGCCGGGTGTTCGACCCGGAGGCGTACGCCCCGCCGCTCTCCTGGGCGATCGAGGCCGGTCGGCGGACCCCGATCGGCGCGCTGAAGGTCGCGCCGGGCATCCCGCACGAGGCCGTGCCGGAGGACGCCGAGGCCGAGTGGGTCTCCGACCACGGCGACGTCAAGGAGGCGGTGCTCTGGTTCGGCACCCGGGCCGCGAGCCCGCACCGCGCGACCCTGCTGCCGCAGGGCGCCAGCCTGACCGGCGGCGACCTGCCCGACCCGCCGGCCGGCCCGGTCGGGCGCTACCTGTACGAGCCGGACGGCACGGTGATCCGGGCCCATCTGGTGGCCGAGGTGGCCGGGCAGGTGGGCGGCCGGCTGATCGACCCGAAGATCGCCTACCTGACCTCGGACGAACTGGTCGCCACCCCGTACGCGCACGCCTTCGAGCTCACCGACGTGCTGCCGTTCAACATCAAGAAGCTGAAGGCGCTGCTGCGCGAGCGGGCGGTCGGCACGGTGGTGATCAAGAAGCGCGGGATGGCGATCACCCCGGAGGACCTGCGCCGCCAGCTCAAGCCCTCCGGCCCGAACACCGTCACGGTGATCCTCAGCCGCACCGACCACGGGCCGCTGATGATGCTCGGTCAGCCCGCCTGAGGCCTCAGGACGCGGGTGCCTGGATGTAGTCCTCCAGCCGGGCCACCGAGAAGCCCTGCTCCTGGATCCGGGCCAGCAGATCGCCGAACATCTGGGTCATCGTGGCGCCCTTGAGCTCCTTGGGGCCGCGGAAGTGCGCCAGGATGATGTCGCCGGGCTTCAGCGCCCGGTCCCCCGACTGGTACTGCATGTCGTGGATCTGCATCGACTCGCGCCACAGCACGATCGCGCGCGGGCCGCACTCCTGGACCGAGGCGTTCAGCGCCTGGGTGTTGGCGCCGTCCCCGAACGGCGGGCGGAACAGCAGCGGGGCGGCGCCGTACTGCTGGGTGAGCGCGGACTGCGCGTCGCAGATCTCGGCCTTCTGCCGGTCCGCCGGGAGCTTGCTCATCACCGGGTGGTCCACGGTGTGGTTCTGGACGTGGTTGCCCAGCGCCTGGAGCGGCTTGAAGTAGGCGTAGTCGTTCCTGACGATGTCCCGGGTCAGGAACATCGAGACCGGCACCTTCAGGTCGGTCAGCATCTCGACGAACTTCGGGTCCTTCTCGGCGCCGTCGTCGATGGTGATGAAGACCACCTTGTCGCTCGTCTTCACGTCGCTGAACACCGGTACGGGGCCGGTCCGTTGGAGCTTGACGGGCTTGTCGGCGGGCGGCGCCGGGGCGGGGGCGAGCGGGGTGAGGTTCCACTTGGCCCAGGCCGCCGCGTCCGCCCCCGCCGGGGCGCCGGCCGGAGCGGCGGCGGTGGGCCGGGGCACGGCCGGGGCGGTCGTGGCGGTGGCGGTCGCGGCCGGGGCGGCGCTGCCGCCGCCCCCGTCGTCGCCGCACGCGGTGGCGAAGGCCAGCAGCGCCAGCACCCCCGCCGCGTACGTCCTGGTCCTGCCCCGCCCGTCCCTGATCACCGCTGCGTACTCCCGGTTCCCGTCCAGCTTCCTCTCAGCTAGCACGGTAACGAACGGGTCAGCGGTTCCCGATCACCTATTCGACATGGTCGCTGGTGAAGGACCAGCGGTGCACCGGACGGCCCAGCAGTTCGGCCGGCGGATCGGCGACGGGCACCGGCTCACCGCGCCACCAGGCGATCAGCAGCACCCGCTCGCCGGGGGCGGAGAGCAGTTCGAGGCGGTCAAGCCCGGCCGAGCCGCGGAGCGCGGGCAGCGCCGACTCCCGTACCCAGGCGGCGAGTTCGGCCCCTCGGCCGGCCGCCGCCCGGGCCTCCCACATCGCGGCGACGGTCATGCCGCGCCGCCGCCGAGGGCCTCGTACGCCTGGCCGTGGACGTCGCCGTGCCCGAGGCCCGCGGCCGGGACGTGGACGTCGGTCACCGGCAGCGAGGAGTCGGCGGACAGGTCGAAGGCGGACGGCGCGCGGTCGCGCCAGACCATCTCGGCGCCGAGCGCCGCGACCATCGCGCCGTTGTCGGTGCACAGGCCCGGCCGGGGCACCCGCAGCCGGATGCCGGCCCGGTCGCAGCGCTGCTGGGCCATCTCGCGCAGCCGCGAGTTGGCCGCCACGCCGCCGCCGATCATCAGGTGGTCGACGCCGTTGTCCCGGCACGCCTTGACGGCCTTGCGGGTGAGCACGTCGGTGACCGCCTCCTGGAAGGACGCCGCCACGTCGGCGACCGGCACCTCCTCGCCCGCCCGGCGCTTGGCCTCCACCCAGCGGGCGACGGCGGTCTTCAGGCCGGAGAAGGAGAAGTCGTACTCCGGGTCGTTCTTCCCGGTCAGGCCGCGCGGGAACGCGATCGCCTTCGGGTCGCCCTCGCGGGCCGTGCGGTCGACGATCGGGCCGCCGGGGAAGCCGAGGCCGAGCACCCGGGCGACCTTGTCGAAGGCCTCGCCGGCGGCGTCGTCGATGGTCGCGCCGAGCGGGCGGACGTCGCTGGTGATGTCCTCGCTGAGCAGCAGCGAGGAGTGCCCGCCGGAGACCAGCAGGGCCATCGTCGGCGAGGGCAGCCGGCCGTGCTCCAGCTGGTCGACGCAGATGTGCGAGGCGAGGTGGTTGACCCCGTACAGCGGCTTGTCCAGCGCCCAGGCGTACGCCTTCGCGGCGCTGACGCCGACCAGCAGCGCGCCGGCCAGGCCGGGGCCGGCGGTGACGGCGATGCCGTCCAGGTCGCTGGCCTTGATCCCGGCGGTGTCCAGGGCGCGCTGGATGGTCGGGACCATCGCCTCCAGGTGCGCGCGGCTGGCGATCTCCGGGACGACGCCGCCGAAGCGGGCGTGGTCGTTGACGCTGGAGGCGACCGCGTCGGCCAGCAGCGTGGTGCCGCGCACGATGCCGACGCCGGTCTCGTCGCAGGAGGTCTCGATGCCGAGGACGAGCGGTTCGTCAGCCATGGCGGGGGTCCTCAATGTCCTTCGGGTCGGTGCTGTCAGTGCTCGGGTGGTCGAGGCGCATCACCAGCGCGTCGACGTTGGCGGGCTGGTAGTAGCCGCGCCGGATGCCCACCGGTTCGAAGCCGTGGCGCTCGTACAGCCGCTGGGCGCGCGGGTTGTCCACCCGCACCTCCAGCAGCAGCTCGGCGCACTCGCGCCGGGCGGCCTCCCGGATCAGGTCGGTGAGCAGCGCCGCGCCGAGGCCGGCGCCCTGGTGGCGCTCGTCGACGGCGATGGTCTGGACGTCGCCCTCTCCGGCGACCGCCATCAGCCCGGCGTAGCCGACGATCGTCCCGTCCGGGGCGGTCGCGACGGTGTAGTGGCGGGTGCCGCCGGGGTGGGACTCGGCCAGCTCGGACCAGAACATCCCGGCGGACCAGGCGTCCTCGGGGAAGAGCCGCAGCTCCAGTTCCAGCACCGGCGCGATGTCCCACCAGCGCATCGGGCGCAGGGTGGTGCCGTGGTTCACGCCGGGAGCACCGCCTTGTAGCCTGCCGGGACCTGGGCGTCCGGGCGGCGCAGGTACAGCGGGTGGTTCGGCAGCAGCTCGCGCCCGGCGGCCAGCTCGGCGGCGGCGAAGCCGGCCAGGGCGCCGGCCGAGACGTGCGCGGGGCCGTGCGCGCCCGGGAAGGCCTCGGGGTAGAGCAGCGCGCCGGCGCCGACGGAGCGCTCCTGCGGGGTCAGCTCGGCCGGGCGGTCCACGTCGGGGCCCTCGGTGCGGCGGCCCTCGGCGTCGTACGAGGCCCAGTAGACCTCCTTGCGGCGCGCGTCGGTGGCGACCGTGAACGGCTGCCCGGCCAGGCCCTCGGCCCGGGCCTGGAAGGCGATCGCGTCCAGGGTGCAGACGCCGTGCACCGGCAGTCCGAGCGCGTGGCCGAGCGCGGCGGCGGTCACCAGGCCGACCCGCAGGCCGGTGTACGGGCCCGGGCCGACGCCGACCGCGATGCCGGTCAGCCGGTGCTTGTCCACCCCGGCGGCCCGCAGCACCTGGTCGATCGCGGGCAGCAGCAGTTCGCCGTGGCGCCTGGCGTCGACCTGGTGGGTCTCGGCGAGGACGGCCGTGCCGTCGTGGACGGCGGCGGTGACGGCGGGGGTAGCGGTGTCGAACGCGAGCAGCAGCACGGGGTCAAGGTTAGACCGACGTTGGGCCGACCGGCCGATCGGCAAGGTGTACTACCCGGGAACACAGGTCCGAGGCGCTGCGACCCGCGCGGATGAACCTGGCACGATGGGGCCGTACGTAAAGGGACGGCGGCGGGAGCGGCAACGTGGCGAAGATGGGTCCTGGAGTGGTGGTCACGGGGTTGACCCTGGGGGCCCTGGCGGTGGTGAGCCTGCTGGCCTTCCAGGCCAACGGCGCCCAGGACCGGGCGGGCGGCGCCAAGCCCACCGCCACCACCACGGCGACCGGTACGGCCACCGCCGCGGCGCCGACCGCCGCGCCGACCCCGACCGTCCCGGCGCTGCCGGCCACCTCGGGCACCGGCGCCCGGGTCGTCTACTCGATCGGCAGCCACTACGTCTGGCTGGTCGATCCGAAGAAGAACCCGCAGGTCGTGGCCGCCTTCCCGGTCACCCCTGGCTCGGTCGAGCCGGCCCCGGGCAACTACGCGGTGTACGGCCGCACCCCGACCTCCACCGGGACGGACGGCAAGCAGATCGAGCACGTGGTGCGCTTCGCGCAGCAGAACGGCGTGGTGTTCGGCTTCAGCGCGGCCGTGGACGGCGCGACGCCGACCACCGACCCGAGCGCCAAGACCGGCGGCATCCGCAGCGGTCGCGCCGAGGGCCAGCTGCTCTGGGACTTCGCGCCGAAGGAGACCAAGGTGGTCGTGATCGCCTGAGCCCGGAAGAGGCCGGCGTCACGCCTGGAAAAGGCCGGCGTCACGCCTGGAAGAGACCGGTGTCACGCGGCCCGGGGCGTCCGCGCCTCGGGCCGTTCGTCCTGCCCGGGCCGCGGTTCGGGCGGGGTGGACACCGCCTCGGCAGCCGCGCAGGCGGCCAGCAGCGCCCGCATCGGCTCTCCCGGAGCGCGACGGGCGGGCTCTCCGGCCCCGGCGGCGGGGACCGCTCGCTGCGGGGCGGGGGTGGTGCTCGACATGGCGCCTCCCTAGTTAGGCAGACCTAACCGCAGCACCCATCCCACCACGCCCGGCACCCCGCCCGCAACATCTTGCCGACAGACTGTCGGCAAGATGTCGGCAGCCGGTCGGCTATCCGAGCTCCGCCAGCGCCACGTCCGCCCAGCGCGGGCCGATGCCGGTCAGCACCACCCGGCGCGGGTCCTGGTCGTCGCCGTCCGCGGTGCCGCCGATGGCCCGCTCGATCCGGACCTCCAGCCGGTCCTCGGACAGCCGCTCGACCTTGCCCTCGCCCCACTCGACCACGACCACCGACTCGGGCAGCGAGACGTCCAGGTCGAGGTCCTCCATCTCGTCCAGGTCCCCGCCCAGCCGGTACGCGTCCACGTGCACCAGCGCCGGGCCGCCGACCAGCGAGGGGTGCACCCGGGCGATCACGAAGGTCGGCGAGGTCACCGCCCCCCGGACCTGCAGCCCCTCCCCCAGGCCCCGGGTCAGCGTGGTCTTCCCCGCCCCCAGCTCGCCGGAGAGCAGCACCAGGTCCCCCGGCCGCAGCAGCGCGGCCAGCTCCCGGCCGAGCCGGCCCATCCGCTCCGGGGTGGGGACGGTGAGAGTGGCGTGCGAGCCCATGCGCGTGTCTTGCCCTTCGGTCCGTACCGGCGCACCGACCACCGGCCGCCACCGCTACCGTGCCACATCGGCGGGCCCCGGTGCGGCGGGGGCTCACACAGCGTCGGCGACGGGTGCCACGGCCCGCTCCCGGGCCAGGTCGAGGACGGCCGCGGGCAGCGGCGCGGCCCCGGCGAAGTCGGCGGCCCGGCGCAGCAGCCGGGCCAGCTCGTGGTCGACCAGCTCCGGGCGCTCCAGCATCACCAGGTGCCCGGCGCCCTCGGCCAGCACCAGCTCGGCGCCGGGCAGCCGCTCGGCGATCGCCTCGCTGTGCGTCGAGGGCGTCAGCAGGTCCTTCGTCCCGGCCAGCACCAGCGCGGGCAGACCGCGCAGGGCGGCCAGCGCCGCGTACTTCTCGTGCACGCCGAACACCGGGTAGAACTCGGCGACCACGTCGATCGGGGTGGCGTCCAGCAGCTGCTCGGCGAAGCGCACCACGCCGGGGTCGACGTCCCGGCCGCCGAAGGAGAACCGCCGGTAGAACACGGCGGCCACGTCCGAACCCAGCCGCCTGGTCGCCTCGACCAGGTCGACCTGCCGGCCCAGCAGCTTCACCATCCCGGGCGCGACCTTCTTGAACAGCTTCGCGCCGGCCCTCGGCAGGCCGAGGCTGACCTCGTTCCAGTCCCCGGCGAGGGTGCCGATCAGCGCCACGCCGGCCACCCTCTCGCGGAACAGCTCCGGGTGCTGGTCGGCCAGCGCCATCACCGTCATGCCGCCCATCGAGTGGCCCACCAGCACCAGCGGCCCGGTCGGGGCGACGGCGTCGATCACCGCCTTGAGGTCGCCGCCCAGCTGGTCGATGCCGGCCGGCTCGCCCGCCAGGTACGAGCGGGAGCGCTCGGAGCGGCCGTGGCTGCGCTGGTCCCAGAAGACCAGCCGGACGCCGTCGCGCAGCGCGGCCCGCTGGAAGTGCCAGCTGTCCTGGTTGAGGCAGTAGCCGTGGCAGAACACCACCGTCAGCGGCGGGCTGTGATTCGCCCGCTCGCGAGTGTCGTCCAGCTCGGGGCGGGCTTGCCCCTCCAGCCCGGGGCGGGCTAGGCCGTCCGGCTCGTCCCAGCCGGTGCCGTCCAGCTCGACGTACAGCTCGGTGCCGTCCGGTGCGGCGACCCGCCTCGGCCGGCCGCGCAGCGAGCCGTACGGCGCGTTGGCGTCCAGCTCGGCCCGGGCCCGGCGGCGCATCGCCCGGCCGACGGTCAGCCGCTCGAGCGCGACGCCCGCGGCCGCCCCGGCCGCCAGCACGCCGACCGAGATCCCGATCACACCCGCCCGGCTCACCCCGGAGGCGGCGCCGGCCGCCTTGGCGACCGCCGCGACCGGATTGCCCTCGGCCGGCCCGTCGGTCATGCCGACGGGCCCTCGGCGTGGCTGCCGCCCAGGTAGCGGCGGGGCACCCGGGCGCCGATCCGGGTGATGATCTCGTACGAGATGGTGCCGCAGGCGCGGGCCCAGTCCTCGGCGGTGGGCTCGCCCCGCTCGCCGTTGCCGAACAGCAGCACCTCGTCGCCGATCGCCGGGGTGTCGCCGCCGAGGTCCACCACGAACTGGTCCATCGCGACCCGGCCGGCCACCGTGCGCCACTTGCCGTCGATCTGCACCGGGCCGGTGCCGCTGGCGTGCCGGGGGATGCCGTCGCCGTAGCCGACCGGGACCAGGCCCAGGGTGGTCTCGCCCGGCGTCGTGTAGTGGTGGCCGTAGCTGACCCCGTGCCCGCCGGGGACGTGCTTGACCAGCGCCAGCCGCGCGGTCAGCGCCATCACCGGGCGCAGCCCGAAGTCGGCCGGCGAGCCCACCTCGGGCACCGGCGACAGCCCGTACGCGGCCAGGCCGGTGCGGACCAGGTCGAAGTGCGACTCGGGCAGCAGCAGGGTGGCCGGGGAGTTCGCCAGGTGCCGGACCTCGGGGCGCAGCCCGGCGGCCTCGGCCGTGGCCAGCGCGGCGCGGAAGGAGTCCAGCTGGGCCTGGATCGACGGGTGGCCGGGCTCATCGGCCGCGGCGAAGTGCGACCAGACGCCGACGACCGTCAGCAGTCCCTCGGCCTCGGCCCGGCGGACGGCGGCCACCAGGTCCGGCCAGTCGCGCGGCTGGCAGCCGTTGCGGCCGAGGCCGGTGTCGGCCTTCAGGTGCACCCGGGCCGGGATGCCGGTCTCGCGCACGGCGGGCAGCAGCTCGTCCAGCGCCCACTGGCCGCTGACCGAGATGTCCAGGTCCGCGCGCAGCGCCTCGCGCCACGGCCCGCCCGGCGTCCACAGCCAGCACAGGACCCGGGCCTGCTCCGGGCGGATGCCCGCGGCCCGCAGCGCCAGCGCCTCGTCCGGCGTCGCGCAGCCGAGCCAGCCGACCCCGTTCGCGACCGCTTCCCGGGCGCACTCGACCGCGCCGTGGCCGTAGGCGTCCGCCTTGACCGCGAGCATCACCGCCGGGCCGCCGACGCGCTCGCGCAGCGTCGCGAGGTTGCCGCGCAGGGCGGCGAGATCGATGGTCGCCTCGGCCCGTACGCCGTCGGTGAGGGTGGCTGTGCCGGTCGTGTTCGCAGTTGTCATCAGGGTCAGTCTCCCAGACGTCCCGGAGTCCTCGCCGAACGGCCCGTCGGCGCGGCGGTCCGCCGGGGCGCGCCGACGTGCGGCGGACCGCCCGTTCACCCCCTTCAGGACGCCGCAACCGGACCTTGCGGTTCCGTCGGCAGCTCCTCGCGGACCGCCCGCCACACCGCGGGCAGCGCCCCCGCCACCGCGAGCGCCGTGGTCGGGGCGCCCGGCTCGCCCGCCGCCTCACGGCCGGCCAGGCCGTGCAGGTAGGCGGCCACCGACGCGGCGTCCAGCGGGGCGAGGCCGGCCGCCTGTTCGCCGTTCCCACCGAGGAGTTGCACGGCCTGCACCGCCCGGCCGAGTCCCACGTCACCACCGAGCCGGACCTCACCCTGCACGAGGCC
>NZ_JBEXJK010000106.1:0-21388 GCF_040609095.1 Kitasatospora sp. NPDC004799 | reverse complement strand
GCCGCTCAGCGCGCCGGGCCGCCCGCCGCGCCGGGCCGTCGGCGCGGACGGTGCTGCGCGGCGACCGGGAACAGCCCGGGCATCCGGCGCGTTCGTGCGGTCATGACCGCCGACGCCGCTCCTGAGATCCTCCGCTACGCCGCCTTCGCCACCCGCCCCGAGGGCGGCAACCCGGCCGGCGTGGTGCTCGACGTCACCGGGCTGACCGACGAGCGGATGCTCGCCGTCGCCGCCGAGGTCGGGTACTCCGAGACCGCCTTCCTCACCGCGGGCCCGGCCGAAGGGGCGTACCGCGTACGGTACTTCAGCCCGCTCGCCGAGGTGCCGTTCTGCGGCCACGCGACGGTCGCCTCCGCCGTCGCCCTGGCCGGGCGCACCGGGCCCGGACGGTACGTCTTCGCGACCGCGGCCGGGGACGTCCCGGTCGAGGTCGAGCGCGACACCGACGGGCTGCTGCGCGCCACCCTCACCAGCGTCGAGCCGAAGGTCGAGGAGGTGCCGGCGGCCGACGTGGCGGAGGCGCTCGCCCTGCTCGGCTGGTCCGCCGCGGACCTCGACCCGGCCCTGCCGCCGCGCACCGCCTACGCGGGCGCCCGGCACCTGGTCCTGCCGGTCGCCACCCGCGAGCGGCTGGCCCGGCTCGACTACGACTTCGACGGCCTGGCGGCCTTCATGCGCGCCCGCGACCTGACCACCCTGCAGCTCGCCTGGCGGGAGGCGCCCGAGGTCTTCCACGTCCGCGACCCGTTCCCGGTCGGCGGCGTGGTCGAGGACCCGGCCACCGGCGCGGCCGCGGCCGCCTTCGGCGCGTACCTGCGGGAGCTGGGCGCGGTGACGGCCCCGGCGGTGCTGACCCTGCACCAGGGCGACGACCTGGGCCGCCCGGGCCTGCTGCGGGTCGACCTTCGGTCCGAGGACACCCGGGTGCGGGTCTCGGGCACGGCGGTGCCCATCGGCTGACGAGGGGGCCCGGCCTCAGGACGGGGGCTGCGGCAGGACCTGCTCGCCCTCGTCCCGGGGCTCCTCGAAGGTGGCGAAGTAGCGGTTGAACAGTTCCGCGCTCACGGTGACGGAGTTGGCGCCCTGTCGCGCATTGCGGATCGCGAGCCGGCGCTCCAGCGTCGCCCGGTCGGCCTTGAGGTGGACCAGCTCCCAGCGGCAGCCGTGGCGCTCCACCAGCGCCTTGTAGTCGTCCCGGGCGGCGCGGCTCCGGAACGTGTAGTCCACCACCACGTCCCGCCCGGCTCGCATCAACTCGACCAGCTCCACCAGCTGTTCACGGCGGATCTCGTCCTTGAGGCGGTCGAACTCCGCAGGCGGCAGGAGCAGCCCGGCGTCGCACCGGCCGAGCCGCTCCCACACCACCTCGTCGATCGACAGCCGTACGTAGCCCCGCTGGACGAGGCCCATCGCATAGGTGGTCTTGCCCGCCCCGGGCAGACCGCACATCAGCACCACCGTGCTCGATCGCCGTGCCACTGGCCCAGGTTAGCCCCGGGGCGGCCAAAAATCGGTCGCATCGACCCCGTCCCGTCGGGGAAGCTGCTCGGATGCAGCGAGCGAGCAACCGGACCGTGACGGTCGACATCACGTACGGGGACGAGTACTTCGGGCAGGTGGGCCCCTTCGAGGTGGACCTCGGCTGGTGGTCCTCGGTGGACGAGGTGGTGGCGCGGGCGACGGCGGCTGCCGGGGTGCCGGTGCTGGTGGCGCGGCTGGTCGACGGGCACAGCGAGGACCCGGGCCACGGCGGGCGGGTGCGCTACCACGCCGAGGCGCTGCGCCGGCCGGCCGGTCTGAACTCCCGTCCCCTGGACGGCGATGCGGCCGCGCTGCTCGGCCCGGCCGCGCTGCTCGGCCCGGCCGAGCGCCGCGCCGCCTGGGCCACGCCTGCGGGCCTGCGGGCGGCGCTGGCCTGGGCGGAGGCGGAGCTCGCCGCCGTCGGCCGCCCGCAGGCCGGGCCCGCCCGGCAGATCCGGACCTGGAACCTCTCCGGCCTCGTCCGGATCCCCACCGCCACCGGCGTCGACGCCTGGCTGAAGACCACGACGCCCGCGTTCAACGCCCGCGAGGGCGAGGTCATCGCGCTGCTCGGCGGCGTCGACCGCGCGCTCGTCCCGACCGTCCTCGCCGCCGACCCCGCCGGCGGGCGGCTGCTGCTCGACCACGTCCCCGGCGAGGACTGCTGGGCCCCGTCCGCCGGGACGGTCGCCGACCTCGTCCCCCGGTTCGTGGCCGCCCAGGCCGCGCTCGCCGACCGCCCGGCCGACCTGGCCGGACTGCGCGACCGCACCCCGCCCGCCCTGGCGGCCCAGCTGACGGCCCTGCTGGACCGGCTGCCCGAGGAGACCGACCTGACGCCCGAGGAACTGGACGGCCTGGCCGGCTTCGCCGCCGGCCTGCCCGGGCTGCTGGACCGGCTCGCCGACTGCGGCCTGCCGCAGACCCTGGTGCACGGCGACTTCCACCCCGGCAACTGGCGTTCGGACGGTGCGGGCACGGTGGTCGTCGACTACGCCGACTCCTGCCTCGGCCACCCGGCCCTGGACGGGCTGCGCCCCCGCGCCTACATCGGCCCGGAGGCTTGGCAGCACCACGTCCGGGTCTGGACGGAGGCCTGGCAGCGGCACGCCCCCGGCTGCGACCCGGGCCGCGCCCTGGAACTCGCCGAGCCGCTCCACCACCTGTCCTACGCCCTGCGCTACCAGGAGTTCCTTGACCACATCGAGCCGAGCGAACGCCCGTACCACGAGGGCGACCCGGCCTCCGAGCTGCGCGCCCTGCTGGCCTGCGCCCGGGGTGCGTAGCCGGGCACAGGCAGGAGGCGCGTTCGCGGCTGCTCGGGTTGCGGCGGATCGACGGGCCGGCAGGGTCGGCGGGTCGGCGGATCGGCGGGGTGGGTGGGTCGGCGGATCGGCGGGGTGGGCGGGGTCGGCGGGTGCCGGTGGCGTTCGGCGCCGCGTTCGTGGTCCCACCCCTGGCCGGTCGCGGCCGTCGGGCCGGAGCGGCCGCAGCCGGCGGGCGTTGGCCCGCAGGCCGGGAATCGGATCCCCGTCAACGGGGTTGGCGGGGACGAGAGCCGTTATTGGAGGGTCATGCGAGCGATTCAGGTGTACGAAGTGGGCGGTCCCGAGGTGCTGCGGGAGGCCGATGTGGCCCAGCCGCGGCCCGGTCCGGGCGAGGCGGTCGTGGAGGTCGCCGCATCCGGCGTCAACTTCCTCGACGTCTACCACCGCGAGGGCCGATACGTCCTCCCGCTGCCTTTCACTCCGGGCACCGAGGGCGCCGGCACGGTCGTCGAGGTCGGACCGGGCGTGGCCGACGTCGCCGTGGGGGACCGGGTCGGTTGGGTGGAGATCCCCGGCTCCTATGCCGAGCGGGCCGTCGTGGACGCCTCGCGGCTGGTGCCGCTGCCCGACGACATCGGCTTCGAGACCGCCGCCGCCGTGCTCCTGCAAGGAATGACCGCGCACTATCTCGTCACGGACGCCTACCCGGTCCGGCGGGGCGACACGGTGCTCGTGCACGCGGCTGCCGGCGGCATGGGGCTCCTTCTGACCCAGCTCGTCACCCACCTCGGCGGCAGGGTGATCGGCACGACGTCGACCGCGGCGAAGGCCGAGTCGGCGAAGCGTGCCGGGGCCGCCGAGGTGATCCTTTCCTCCGCGGTCGACGATCTCGCAGCCGAGGTGCGGCGGCTCAACGGCGGTCAGGGACTGCCGGTTGTCTTCGACGGCGTCGGCGCGCACACCTTCGACGCGAGCCTCGCCAGCCTGCGACCCCGCGGCCATCTCGTGCTCTTCGGCGCGGCGAGTGGTGCCGTGCCGCCGTTCGATCCGATGCGGCTCGCCCGGGGCGGTTCGCTGACCCTGATCCGGCCCAGCCTCGGGGACTACATCGCCGACCGGTCCGAACTGCTCCGACGGGCCGCCGATGTGTTCGAGTGGGTGCGCTCCGAGGCGCTCGAGGTCACCGTGACGGGCCGCTACGCGTTGTCCGAGGCCGCCCGGGCCCACCGCGACCTGGAGGCCCGGCGTACCACCGGCAAGCTGCTCGTCGTACCGGATGCGGCCGCTGTCGGAGACACCCCGAACGGCGGGGCCGGCTGACACGGCGTCAGGTCGGTCCGCGAGATCACTGACGGGACAGTCCGTAGACTGCCGGGGTGGAACGACCGACGCCGGCCCCCGGAGCCCTCGGGACTCCCGTCCTGCCCGAGCTGCCGCTGCAGGAGCTGGAGTGCTTCGCCGTCCTCGTCCACCAGCTGCACTTCGGGCGGACGGCGGAGCGCCTGGGCGTCTCGCAGGGGCGGGTCTCCCAGCTGATCAAGCGCCTGGAGAGCCGGGTCGGGGCGCCGGTGTTCCGACGTACCAGCCGCCGGGTCGAGTTGACCGAGCTGGGGCGGGCGCTGGCCGAGCAGGTGGTGCCCGCCTTCGAGCGGCTCCGGGACGGGTACGAGGCCGCCCGGTCCGCGGCCGCCACCGCCCGTCCGCTGCGGCTGGGCTTCCAGTGCGCGGTGTACGAGCCGGTGGCCCGGGTGATCGCGAGCCTGCCGGAGGGTACGGCGCAGCTGGTCGAACTGCCGTGGGCGGACCCGTTCTCGCACCTCGCCCGGGGCGAGGTCGACCTGGCCATCGTGCTCGCCCCGTGCCGGGAGCCGGGGCTGGAGGTGCTGATGGAGTTCTCCCGGCAGCCGGTGTACGTGGCGGTCTCGGCGGCGCGGAGCCTCGGCGGGGCGGACGGGGTGAGCGCCGACGAGCTGGCCGCGCTGCCGCTGATCGAGCCGCGCGGCCCGGCGCCCGAGTACTGGCGGCAGGTGAACGCGCCCCGGCGGACGCCGGGCGGGCGGGAGCTGGCGTACGCGGCGGGTGCGGCCACCATCCAGGAGGGCCTGTCGATGGTGGCCAGCACCCGTCAGGGGCTGCTGCTCTGCGAGCGCAGCACGACGTACGTCCAACGGCCGGACATCCGCTTCCTGCCGGTGCCCGAGCTGGGTCCGACCACGCTGGAGGTGGTCCGGAACGAGCGGCGGCCGCACCGGATGGCGGGCGCGTTCGTGGAGCTGCTGGCCCGGCACGTCGACTGAGAGCGGCGGCTACGACCGCCGGTCGTGCGGCCGGGTGAGCAGGGCGAGCAGCAGCCCGACGGCCGTCAGCCCGGCCGCGGTGAGCAGGACGGCGTGGTTCCCGGCCCGGTCGACGACCAGGCCGCCGGCGAAGGAGCCGAGCGCGATGCTCGCGTTGAACACGCCCGCCCAGACCGCCGCCGAGGCCTCGATCCGGGCCGGGTCGGCGGTGCGGACCCAGGCCTGGGTGGAGATCGACACCCCGCCGTACGCGGCGCCCCAGACGACCAGCACGAGCAGCACGGTGACGACGCCGGTGGCGTACCCGAGCAGGGCGGCGGCCAGGGCGACACCGGTGAGGGCGAGCAGCACGGCGGTCCGCGGCCGGCGTCCGGACAGCGGGCCGAGGGTGAAGTTCCCGGCGACGCCCGCGAGTCCGTACACCAGCAGGCAGGTGGCGATCACGCCGCTGCTCAGGCCCGCGCCGGATTCCAGGACCGGGCGGACGTAGGTGTAGCCGGCGAAGTGGCCGAGCACGACGAAGCCGGTGATCGCGATCCCGGCGGCGACGCCCCGGTGGCGCAGGGCGTCGGCCAGGCCGCCGAGCCGGGCGCGCTCGGACACCGGCAGCGCGGGCAGGGTGGCGGCGAGGACGGCGGCTGAGCCGGCGCCGAGCAGGGCGAGCGCCCAGAACGCGGCCCGCCAGTCGAGCAGGGCGGCCAGGTAGGTGCCCAGCGGGACGCCGAGGACGGAGGCGATCGAGATGCCGGAGAAGATCAGCGTCATGGCGAGCGCGAGGCGCGGGCCGTCGGCCAGGCGCGGGCCGATGCTCGCGGCGAGGCCCCAGACGATGCCCATGGCGGTGCCGAGCAGGACGCGCCCGACGGCCAGCACGGCGAAGTCCGGCGCCAGCGCGGTCACCGCGTCGGCCAGGGCGAGCAGCAGCATGAAGGCGACCAGGACGGTCCGGCGGTCGCGCGCGCCGACGAGCAGCGGGGCGAAGGGGGCGAGGACGGCGGCGATCAGGCCGGTGATGGCGAGGGACAGCCCGGTGACCCCGTCGGTGACCCCGAGGCTGTCGGACATCGGGGTGAGCAGGCCGACCGGCATCATCTCGGAGGAGACCACGGTGAAGGTGGCCAGCGCGACGGCGAGGACCGGGGACCAGCGCTGCGCGGCGGGTGAACCGGCCGGTGGGGCAAGGGTTTCGGCGTTCGTCATGCACCCCAGCCCACCAGCCGGCGGCGGGGCCGAACAAGATCGATGAGCTCATGGACCGATTAGCCGGGCTCATCGATCACCCGAGGCGGGAGCACGCTCCGGTGGCGCCCACCGCGACGACCGCGGCGGGCGCCACCGGGGCGGGACTCACTCCGCGGGGTCGATCCGGTAACCGCCGCGGGCCGAGTGGAGGCTGAGCGCCTCGACCGGGCAGAAGTCCACCGCCTCGCCCAGCCCGTCCGTCAGCTCCGCGCCGCCGTCGGCGTACGCGGCCAGCGGGGCGGCCAGCCCGTCGGCGCCGAGGACCAGCGAGTCGGGCGCGCTGAGGGCGCACATCCCGGAGCCGATGCAGCGGTCCCGGTCGACCCGGACGACGACCGGCTCGGTGTCCGCGCGGCCCGTCACCAGACCACCCGCAGGGAGTTCGGGCTGCGGGTGAGCAGGCCGCGCCGCCAGTCGATCCGCTCGACCGGGTCGGCCAGCCGCAGGGCGGGCAGCCGGCGGGCCAGCCGGTGCAGGGCGAGCTCCAGCTCCATCCGGGCCAGCCAGGCGCCCAGGCAGTGGTGCGGCCCGGCGCCGAAGGTGAGGGTGGGGGCGGCCAGCGGGGAGAACAGCTCGGAGTCCAGGCCCCCGATGAAGGCCTCCGGGTCGTGGTTGGCGGCCTGCGCGTCGGCGGCGACCACGCTGCCGGCCGGGATGACCACCCCGCCGATCTCGACGTCCTCGACGGTGCGGCGCAGCAGTCCGGGCATGTGCTCCTGGGCGTCGCCGAGCGGGACGGCGCGCAGCAGTTGCTCGGTCGCGGCGGCGGCGCCGGCCTCGTCGGAGGTGAGCCGCTGCCAGGCCTCGCGGCCGTCCTGGAGCAGGTAGACCAGGGCGTTGCCCAGGCTGGTCATGGTGGTCTCGTGGCCGGCCACGACCAGGCCGATGACCAGCAGGACCAGCTGGCCCTCGCTGATCGAGCCGTCCTCGGCGGCGGCCGCGAGCAGGCCGCTGACCAGGTCGTCGCCGGGGGCGGCCCGGCGCTCGGCGATCACCTCGGCGCCGAAGGCGGCGAACTCGGTCATCGCGGTGAGGATCTCGTCGGCGCTGTAGGCGGTGGTGGAGAGCGCGTGGTCGCTCCAGTGCGCGAGCCGCTTGCTGTCCAGGTTGTCCAGGCCCATCAGCCGGCTGATCACCGCCACCGGCAGCGGGCGGGTGTAGCCGGCGACGACGTCGGCGGGGGAGCCGTGGTCGATCAGCTCGTCGATCAGCGACTCGACCACCGAGGCCACCCAGGGCCGCCAGCGTTCGATCGCGCGCGGGGTGAAGGCCCGCTGCACGGTGCGGCGCAGCCGCTGGTGCTCGGTGCCGTCGATGTTCAGCATGCTCTGCGGGTCGTCCAGGATGTTGGGCGTGACCGTGATCGGCGGGGCGTCCGGCGCGTAGAGCGGGGCGCGGCCCAGCCGCGGGTCGGTCAGCACCTGGCGCACGTCGGCGTGCCGGGTGACCAGCCAGACCGGCGTGCCGGTGGGCAGCGCGGCGAGGCGGGGCGGGCCGGGTTCGAGCCGGCGCATGCAGTGCATCGGGGGGAGCGGGGCGGTGCCGGCGCTGGTCGCACTGTTCTCGGTGGACATCCGTACTCCAGACTCCAGGGCGGTGGGCCGCGGGATGCGAACCGACGGAGGGTGAATCCGGGGATGGTGCGGGGGGACGGGTGGTGCGGCCGGCTGGCGGCTCGACACGGGCCGGGGTTCGGTCGGGCTCCTACGGGTTTGTGGCGTTGACGGGTGTGTGGCGCTGACGGGTGTGTGGCGCGAAATGTGCGGGCGCGCACGGTCGGTACGCACCCGGCGCGGCCGGCGCACGGTCGCGCGCCGACGGGTGGGGCGGGTGTGCTGAGCGTGGTCGCGTGGACCGTCTCAGCTACGACCGTACGTGGGCGGCGGGGCGCCCGTCTGCGGCAGTTCCAGCCAACGCCGGTGCTTTCCGGGCACTTCGGGGCGGGCTGACCGGCGCTCAGCGCCGCCTGCGCGCCCCCACCCTCGCGGCCGCGCCGGGCCGTCGGCGGGCCCCCGGCGCATATCCGGACGGCACGTGCCCCGGGAGGGCGCGTGAGGGCGCGTGAGCCGTCGGGATGGCGGGCGATACGCTTCGTGGGCAGTTCGTCTTGCAGTCTTTTGTCGCAGGTCACGCCGGTGCGGATCGGTACCGGCCGACGGAGGTGGAATCGGATGCCCCAGCAGGTCAAGGCAGTCATCGCGCGCGCCAAGGGCGCGCCCGTGGAGGTGGCCACGATCGTGGTGCCGGACCCTGGCCCGGGCGAGGCGGTGGTCCGGATCCAGGCGTGCGGCGTCTGCCACACCGACCTCCACTACCGGGAGGGCGGCATCAACGACGAGTTCCCGTTCCTGCTCGGCCACGAGGCCGCGGGCATCGTGGAGTCGGTCGGCGAGGGCGTCACCGAGGTCGAGCCCGGGGACTTCGTCGTCCTCAACTGGCGCGCGGTCTGCGGCCAGTGCCGCGCGTGTCTGCGGGGCCGCCCGCAGTACTGCTTCAACACCCACAACGCCAAGCAGAGGATGACGCTGCTGGACGGCACCGAGCTGTCCCCGGCGCTGGGCATCGGCGCGTTCGCCGAGAAGACCCTGGTCGCGGCCGGCCAGTGCACCAAGGTGGACCCGGCCGCCGAGCCGGCCGTGGCCGGCCTGCTGGGCTGCGGCGTGATGGCGGGCCTCGGCGCCGCGATCAACACCGGCAACGTCGGCCGCGGCGACTCGGTCGCGGTGATCGGCTGCGGCGGCGTCGGCGGCGCGGCCGTGATGGGCTCCCGGCTGGCGGGCGCGGCGAAGATCATCGCGGTGGACATCGACGACCGCAAGCTGGAGACCGCCCGCAAGCTGGGCGCCACCCACACCGTCAACTCCCGCAGCACCGACCCGGTCGAGGCGATCCGCGAGCTGACCGGCGGCAACGGCGCGGACGTGGTGGTCGAGGCGGTCGGCCGGCCGGAGACCTACAAGCAGGCCTTCTACGCCCGCGACCTGGCCGGCACCGTCGTCCTGGTCGGCGTGCCGACCCCGGAGATGACGCTGGAGCTGCCGCTGCTCGACGTCTTCGGCCGCGGCGGCGCGCTGAAGTCCTCCTGGTACGGCGACTGCCTGCCCTCGCGGGACTTCCCGATGCTGATCGACCTCTACCTCCAGGGCCGGCTGGACCTCGGCGCCTTCGTCACCGAGACCATCGAGCTCGACCAGGTGGAGCAGGCCTTCGAGCGGATGCACCAGGGCGACGTCCTGCGCTCGGTGGTGGTCCTGTGACCGGGCGCAGCGAGCGTACGGGCGCTCGGATCGACCGGCTGGTGACCGCCGGGACCTTCGAACTCGACGGCGGCAGCTGGGAGGTGGAGAACAACGTCTGGATCGTCGGGAACGACGAGGAGGCGGTGGTGATCGACGCCGCGCACGACGCCGGGGCCATCGAGGCCGCGCTCGGCGGGCGCCGGCTGCTGGCGATCGTCTCCACCCACGCGCACAACGACCACATCGACGCGGCCCCGGCCCTCGCCGACCGCACCGGTGCGCCGGTCCTGCTGCACCCGGACGACCTGCCGCTGTGGAAGCTCACCCACCCCGAGCGGCTGCCGGACGGCGAGCTGGCCGACGGGCAGCGGATCGAGGTGGCCGGCGTCGAGCTGACCGTGCTGCACACCCCGGGCCACGCGCCGGGCGCGGTCTGCCTGTACGCGCCCGCGCTGGGCACCGTCTTCACCGGGGACACCCTCTTCCAGGGCGGCCCGGGCGCCACCGGCCGGTCGTTCTCGCACTTCCCGACGATCGTCGACTCGATCCGCGAGCGGCTGCTGACGCTCCCGGCCGAGACCGTGGTGCGCACCGGCCACGGCGACCCGACGACCATCGGCGCCGAGGCCCCGGCGCTGCCGGAGTGGATCGCGCGCGGGCACTGACGCCCCCGCCCGTACGGCCCCCGGGGAAGCACCGTTCCCCGGGGGCCGTACCATCCGGTCATGGCCCATGACCCGCGTGACCTCGACGAATCCTTCCTCGCCTTCTGGCGGGAGCGGCACATCTCCACGCTGACCACCACCCGCCCGGACGGCACGCCGCACGTGGTGCCGGTCGGGGTGACGTACCAGCCGGAGACGGGGACCGCCCGGGTGATCACCAGCCGTACCAGCCGCAAGGCCCGCAACGTCGCCGAGGCGGGGCCGGGAGGACTGCGGGTCGCGGTCTGCCAGGTGGACCGGGCCCGCTGGTCCACCCTGGAGGGCGTGGCGGTCGTCCGCGACGAGCCCGAGCAGGTCGCCGAGGCGGAGCGCCGCTACGCCGAGCGCTACCGCGAGCCGCGGGTCAACCCGGACCGGGTGGTCATCGAGATCACCGTCGACCGTGTCCTCGGCCGGGCCTGAGAACGCCCGCGCCCCACGGTCCCCACCCTCCTCAGCTCTGCCATCGCCCGACCGGCGATGGATTCGTCACTGTCGGTGACGTGAATGCTACATTAAGAATTTGGAACTGGCCTCTGCTACTTCTTCCACGACGGCGCGTTGATGTGATCTGATTGGCCGCGCACGGTCACGGCGGGGGCGATGGGTAGCAGGACACCCGCTCCGGCAACTCGGGGGAACGACACCGGGCGCGCGAATCCCGCGCACCTGAATGTGAGCACTCGGGAGGGGGGAAGGGATCGGTGTGCGGGTGTGCCGGGGGGCATCCCGACGTTCTCCGGTCGTGAATGCGGTACCGATGTTCCGCGGGTGCGGACGGTGGTGTGAAAACTCGGCGGTAGCGGCTCGTCGGCGCAGGAAATGGCGTCGGAAAGCCGGTCTCTTGTGCTGCCCGTTCGCCACCTTCGGGGGAAATCGACGCCCCGTCGAACCGTTCTGTCGTCGGCCTCGAATTCCGGCCGCACGAATTTCCTGAAGACCTGGCACGGCGACCCCGCGCGGTCGCTGATCCCGTGCCCGGGTCAGAGGTTCTGATCGCGATTCAACATGCCCGGGGGCGACCGCGGAACCATGCCGTGGCGCTCCGTCATGAGGAAGGTGCACCGAGTCATGTCTTCTGCAAGCACCGCGCCGAAAGAACTGGACTGGACCCTGGAGGAGGGCAAGCCGGCGACCCTCGTCGTTCCCCGATTCGAAGGCACCGAGGAGGCCTGCGCGTGGCTGAACGCGCTCCTGCCCGACCTCCGCACCGCGCTTCAAAGGTACGGCGCGCTGTACCTGCGCGGACTCCCGGTCGCCTCCGTTGAGGACTTCGCGCTCGTCCGGGACGTCCTCGTCCCGCAGCGGACGCCCTACCGGGAGAAGGCGACGCCGCGCAGCAGCTTCGGCAACGACGTCTACTCGTCCACCGATCTGCCGCCGGCCCAGTCGATCCGGATGCACAACGAGAACAGCTACACCCTGACATTCCCCGGCCTCCTGATGTTCGCCTGCCTGATCGCCCCGGAGGAGGGGGGAGCCACCCCGGTGGCGGACTGCCGCGAGGTGCTGCGGAAATTGCCCGCCGCCCTGGTCGAGCGGATGCGCGCCCACGGCTGGACCCTGCACCGGAGCTACTCCGAGCACATCTCCGTGAGCTGGGAGAAGGCATTCGCGACGGAGCGCCGGGAGGACGTCGAGAAGTACTGCGCGGAGAACCTGATCTCCTGCCGCTGGGACGACGAGGGGAATCTGAAGACGGTCCAGCGGCGGCCCGGAATCGTCCGGCATCCGGCGACGGACGAGGAGGTCTGGTTCAATCACATGGCCTTCTGGAATTCCTGGTCGCTGGACGAGGAACTCCGTGAGACGCTCGTGGACGAATTCGGCGCGGACGGCCTGCCGTTCGAGACCGGCGTGGCCGACGGGCAGCCGCTCACCCGGGACGAGCTCGAGATCATCAACACCGCCTACGCCGAGGCCACGGTGCGCCAGACCTGGCAGCCCGGCGACGTCATGCTCGTCGACAACGTGCTCACCGCCCACGGCCGCGACCCGTTCCGGGGCGACCGCAAGATCGTCGTCGCGATGGGCAACCCCGTCGAACTCGAGGACTGCCGGCCCACCGTGGCGGCCTCGGCGCTGGCCGGCGGTGCCGCGTGAGCATCACCGAGGAGCCCCTGGCCCCGGCGGCCCGGACCGCCCCCGTCGACCCGATGGTCCGGTTCCGGCAGGCGGTCGAATCCGCCCCCGGCCGGATGGCCGTGCGCGGGACCGACCGCACCCTCACCTTCGCCGAACTCGACCACGAGGTGCGGCAGTTGGCCGCGAAGCTGGCCGAGCGCGGGCTGGCCCGCGGCGCCCGGGTGGGCGTCAGCATGCACCGCGGCGCGGACCTCGTCGTCGCCCTGCTCGCCGTGTGGCGGGTCGGCGCCGCCTACGTGCCGCTGGACCCGGCCTACCCGCAGGAGCGCCTCACCCACATGGTGACCGGCGCGGGCCTGCGCACCGTCCTGGCCGAGCCCGGCAGCGGGCCGTCCTGGCCCGCCGGGGTCGAGGTCCTCACCCTCGCCGACGCCCGCACCGCGCCGGGCGCGGCCCCCGACGCCCCGGCCGCGCAGGCCGACCCGGCGGACCCGGCGTACGTGATCTTCACCTCCGGCTCGACCGGGACGCCGAAGGGCGTCGAGGCCACCCGGGGCGGCGTGGCCGCGCTCGCCGCGGACCTGGAGGAGGCCGGCTACTACGCCGCGGGGCCGCGGGTGGTGGCCTGGAACGCGAGCATCTCCTTCGACGCCTCCGTCCAGCAGTGGGCCCGGGTCTGCCGGGGCGACAGCATCGTCGTGATCGGCGAGAACGAGCGCACCGACCCGGCCGTGCTGCGCGCCCTGCTGGACGAGCACGCCGTCGACGACCTGGACCTGACCCCCTCGCACTGGGAGGTGCTGCGCGAGGCCCTCCTCGCCCCCACCGCCGACGGCCGCGTGCTGCGGCTGTTCATGGGCGGCGAGCCGGTGCCGGCCGAGGCCTGGCGGGAGTTGGGCGAGGCCCGCGACGCCGGCACGGTCGAGGCGATCAACCTGTACGGCCCGACCGAGTGCACGGTGGACGCCACCGCGGCCTGGATCACCGGCGACGGCCCGCACATCGGCCGCGCGCTGCCCGGGTTCACCTCCCACGTGCTCGACGAACACCTGCGCGCCACGGCCGTCGGCGAGCCGGGCGAGCTCTACCTGGCCGGGCCCTCGGTGACCAACGGCTACGTCGGCCGGCCCGCGCTGACCGCGCAGCGGTTCGTCGCCGACCCGACCGGCGCCGGCCAGCGGATGTACCGCACCGGCGACCGGGTGCGGCTGCGCCCCGACGGCGCCCTCGACTACCTGGGCCGGGTCGACCGGCAGATCAAGATCCGCGGCTACCGGGTGGAACTGGGCGAGATCGAGACGGCGCTCGCCGCGCACCCGCAGGTCAGGGCCGCCGCCGTCGTCCTGCACGGCACCGCGACCGCCGGCGACCAGCTGGTCGGGTACGTCGTCCCGGAGGGCGACGGCGCCCCGCGCGACCGGGAGCTGCAGGACCACCTGGGCGGCCTGCTGCCGTCCTTCATGGTCCCCTCGGCCTTCGTCACGCTGGAGGCCATGCCGCTGAGCGTCAACGGCAAGGTGGACCACCGGGCCCTGCCCGCCGTCGACGAGGCCCGGTGGGCCGACGCGGGCCAGGAGCCGGGGGACGAGCCCCAGGGCGAGTTCGAGACCCTGATCGCCGGCGTCTGGGCCGAGGTGCTCGGCCGCCAGCGGATCAGCCCCACCGACAACTTCTTCTCGCTGGGCGGCCACTCGCTCATCGCGCTGCGCGTCATCGGGCGGCTGAAGAAGCAGTTCGGCATCACCGTGTCCACGAAGGAGGTCTACCAGCACCCCGAACTGCGGACGCTGGCGGAGTTCGTGGCGTCCCGTCGGACGGAGGGCAAGTGAGCACCGCGCAGGACACCACCGTCATCAGCATCCAGCGCCCGAAGGACGCCGCCCTGTCGCTGATCTGCCTGGGCTTCTGCGGCGGCGGGACGGCCTCCTACCACCTGTGGGCCGACGCCGTGCCGGCCGACATCGCGCTGTCGGCGATCTGCTACCCGGGCCGGGAGGGCAGGTTCCTGGAGGACTTCGCCACCGACTGGGACGAGCTGGCCCAGGACGCCACCGCGGCCGTGCTGTCCGCCGTCGACGGGCCGTACGTGCTCTTCGGGCACAGCATGGGCGGCTGGATGGCGTTCGACGTCGCCGCGCGGATCGAGCGCGACGGCGGGCCGGTGCCGCGGAACCTGGTCGTCTCCTCGGCCAACGCACCCGCCCGCGGGCTGACGCCCCGGGACATGTTCCCGTCCCAGCAGGACGACGACGACGGCCTGCTGCTCTGGATGAAGACCCACGGCCTGATGCCGGCCCACGTCCTGGAGGACCCGGAACTCCAGGAGATGGCCGTCGAGTTGATGCGGGCCGACATCCGGGTGCGGGACACCTTCCGGTACACCGACGGCGCCACGGTGAGCATGCCGGTGCAGATGCTCTCGGGGGCCGACGACGACGTGATCGAGGCCAACGCGGGCGAGCAGTGGCGCGCGCTGGCCCTGGGCGAGTACCGCCACGACGTCCTGCCCGGCGGGCACTTCTACACCCCGGAGGTCTGGCGGACCCTGCCCTCCAGGATCGCCGCCCTCGACCCGGGCGAGAGGAGCTGACGATGGGCACCGACGCCACGCTCGACGTGATCGTCAGCGGCACCGAGTCGGACTCGCACACCTGGAACCTGGTCTTCCTCCAGCTCCAGCTGGAGGACTGGGGACACCGGGTGCGCAACCTCGGCCCGTGCCTGCCCGGCGGGGAACTGGCCGAGGAGTGCCGGCGCGGCGCCCCCGACCTCATCGTGCTCAGCAGCGTCAACGGCCACGGCGAGAGCGACGGACTGGCCGCCGTCGCGGCGCTGCGGGCCGTCCCGGAGCTGGCCGGCACCCCGGTCGTCATCGGCGGCAAGCTCGGCACCGGCCGGCAGCTGTCGGCCGGGGCGGGCGGCGGAACCGGCGGGGAGATGACGCACCGGCTGCTGTCGGCCGGGTTCTCCGCGGTCTTCCACGAGGCCTCCGGAGTGGCGGAGTTCGAGCGGTACGTCGCCGCCCTCGGTGCCGAGAAGGCGAGGCGGGCCGGCCGCGTCCTGGAGGAGCTCCGCGCCGCCCCCACCCCATGAACGACCGGCCGGTCAACGCGTTCGCCGACTTCGTCCGACGGTCGCACGCCCGGGGCAGCCTGGTGGTGCAGCCGCGGATGGGCTTCGGCGACCCGCGCGCCATGCGGGAGGGGCTGATCGCCGTCAAGGGGGCCAACGCCACCACCGTCGGCACGGTCACCCTGGACAGCTACACCCGGCTCGGCAAGCTCGCCGACGCCCGGCGGGCCGTCGCCGAGGGCGGCGACCTCAACGGGTACCCGATCCGGACCCACCCCCCGGAGACCAACCGGGGGGTGCTGGAGGGCGTGCGCGACCGGGACTTCCCGGTCCAGGTGCGGCACGGCTCGGCGAGCCCCCAGGGCATCATCGCCGCCTCGCTGGCGGCGGGGCTCGACACCACCGAGGGCGGCCCGGTCTCCTACTGCCTGCCGTACGGCCGGCTCCCGCTGCGCCGGGCGGTGCGGAACTGGGAGCGGTCCTGCGAGCTGATGGTCCGGGCCCGCGCCCACGACGTCGAACCGCACGTCGAGACCTTCGGCGGCTGCATGCTCGGCCAGCTGTGCCCGCCCGGCCTGCTGGTGGCGATCAGCCTCCTGGAGGGCGTGTTCTTCCGTCAGCACGGCCTGCGCAGCATCTCGCTGAGCTACGCCCAGCAGACCAACGCCGAACAGGACCGGGAGGCGGTGCTGGCCCTGCGCCGCCTCGCCGGTGCGCTGCTGCCGGACGTCGACTGGCACATCGTGATCTACAACTACATGGGGGTCTACCCCCGCACCCGCTCGGGCGCCCTGCTGCTGCTGGAGCGGGCCGCCGAGCTGGCGGTGCGCACCGGGGCGGAGCGGCTCATCGTCAAGACGGCGGCCGAGGCGCACCGCATCCCCACCGTCGGGGAGAACGTCGAGGCCCTGGAGATCGCGGCCCTGGCCGCACAGAACGCGGGCGGATCGGGGCCGCCGGACACCGGGGCGGGCAGCGAGGTCCTGGACGAGGCGACGGCGCTCGTGGACACCGTCCTCGGCCTGAACGCCGACGTGGGCGCCGCGCTGGTCGAGGCGTTCGCCCGGGGCCTGCTGGACGTCCCGTACTGCCTGCACCCGGACAACGCCGGGCGGGCCAGGAGCTACATCGAGTCCGACGGGCGGCTGCGCTGGTCGCACACCGGCGCGCTGCCCGTACGGCCGCACGGGCGGTCCGCCGACCGGCGCTCGATGAGCGCGGCGGACCTGCTCCGGGCCCTGTCCCACGTCGCCCGTTCGTACGACGAGAGCGCCGCCACCACGCTGGACCGGCTGCCCGGGATCTCCGGCTGAACCCCTGCCGGAACCGCAGGACGGAAAGCCGGCAGGACCGGAGAACCGGCAGGACCGGAGAACGCAGGACCAGAGAACGCAGGACCAGAGAACGCAGGACCAGAGAACCGAAGGAAGAGACCCCTTGACCAGCGAGTTCGAGTCTGCACGGCCCGGCGCACTGCCGGACCACCTCAAGAACCCCCTGACGCAGTCGGTGCTGCGGATCCAGAACCAGATCGTCCAGGCGGGCCGCGAACTACTCCTCGACGAGGGGTTCGTGGAGCTGCTGCCGCCGATCATCGGACCGGTGACGGACCCGGGCGGCCGCGGCGCCAAGCAGGTGGACGTCGACTTCTACGGCCACCGCTACAAGCTGATGACCAGCGCGATCCTCTACAAGCAGGCGTCGCTGCTCGCCTTCGACAAGGTGTTCTACGTCGCGCCGAACGTCCGGCTCGAACCGCTGGAGACCGCCAACATCGGCCGGCACCTGGCGGAGTTCCACCAGTTCGACGTCGAGATCGCCGGCGCCACCCAGCAGGACGCGATGCGGGTGGCGCAGTCCATCGTGACCGCGGCGGTCGAGCGCGTGGTGCGGACGATGGGCCCCGAGCTGGACGCCCTGGGCCGGGACACCGACGCCTTCACCCCGCTGCTCACCCGCGACGCCCCGTTCGAGCGGATCACCCACGGCGACGCGATGGCCGAACTGGCCCGGCTGGGCCACGAGCAGAACCACGACGCCGAGATCGACTGGCGCGGCGAGGGCCTGCTCTCGCACAAGTCCGACGCGCCGTTCTTCATCGTCGACTACCCCAAGGGCTCGCGCGGCTTCTACGACCGCGAGGACCCGCAGCGCCCGGAGGTCCTGCGCAACTTCGACCTCATCGCCCCCGAGGGGTTCGGCGAGCTGATCAGCGGCAGCGAGCGGGAGTTCGACTACGCGCGGATCATCGCCCGGATGCGGGAGAGCGGCGAGAACCCGGCCAAGTACGAGTGGTACCTGAAGATGGTCCGCGATGGCATCCCGGGCAGCGCCGGCTTCGGCATCGGCATCGAGCGGCTCACCCGCTACGTCGCGGGGCTGGACGCGGTCTGGCAGGCCACCCCGTTCCCGAAGGTCCCCGGGGTGGTCTCGCCGTGAGCCGGGTGCTGAGCGCCCCCGGGTTCCCGGAGGACGCGATCCGCGCCCGGGCCAGGGAGGGCGCCGCCCGCGCCTTCCCCCCGACGGACGGCTACGGCCTGACGCTGTTCGGCGCCGGCGGCGCCCCGCAGTCGGCGGCGCCCCGCGGCGGGGACGTGCTGGACGCGCTGCGCCTGGTCCCGCCGGTCTTCATGCCCCAGCGGCTGGAGAAGCTCACCGACCTGGCCCGCGAGCCGCTCTACGGCGACGTCGAACTCGCCACCGACATCGGCGGGTTCCGCTCGGCCCTGCCGGTCTACGTCTCGGCCTTCGGCTCCACCCAGGTCGCCTCCTCCGGGCTGGGCCTGGCGGCCAGCCGGCAGGCCGGACGCCTGGGCATCCCGCTGGTCATCGGCGAGAACGTGGTGCCGACCAACGGTTTCGCCGGCGACGCGGACGAATCCGCCGCCACCGGCGACAGCATGCTCGCCCGGCTGCGCGCCTACGAGCAGGAACTCCCCGACGGGATGGGCGGGCTGGCGTTCCAGCAGAGCACCGAGGACGCGGACGCCGAGGTGTGGAACCAGATCTACAGCGCCCCGGCCGCGAAGGCGCTGCTGGAGTCGGGCCGGCTGGCGTTCGAACTGAAGGTGGGGCAGGGCGCCAAGCCCGGCCTCGGCGGGATGACGGTGCTGAAGCGCTCGGCGGCCGACCGGTTGGCGGCGCAGTACAGCACCGACGAGAGCGTCTTCGGCGGCGGGCCCGGCGCGGACGACCGGGTGCTGCGCTCCAGCAGCCCGGGCACGTTCACGGCGGAGATCCTGCGCCAGCAGATCCGGTTCATGCGCAACAACTATCCGCGCGCGCGGATCTGGGTGAAGCTCCCGCCCGGGCGCGACATCCACGAGGCGGCGGTCGTGGCGTGGACGAGCGGCGCCGACTCGGTGACCGTCGACGGCGCCGAGGGCGGCAGCGGCTGGGCGCCCAGCAGCTTCCTCGACCAGGTGGGCCTGCCGCTGGGCGAGTGCCTGCGCCGGCTGGGGCCGCCGTCCGGGTCGCACTGCCTGCTGGTCTCGGGCCGGATGTGGGAAGGGGCCAGGGCCGTGAAGGGCCTGGCGCTGGGCGCCCGCGCCGTCGGGCTGGGCCGGGCGGCCCTGCTCGCGGCGGACGAGGACCCGCAGGACGGGATCACCCGGCTGGTCGCCTGCCTCGCCTTCGAACTGCGGCTGCTGATCAGCGCGCTGGGCAAGTACACGCCCGCCGCCCTGGCCCCGGAGGACGTCTGGCTGCCGGAGGCGGCCGGGCCGTACCTCCTGCCGTAGCCCGCACCTCCTGCCGTAACCCGTACCTCCTGGCGTAGCCCGTACCTCCTGCCGTAGCACGCCGAACCCGGTTGCGAACCGGGCGGAGCCCTTTCGAGTACCTCCACCCCGTTGAGAAGGAGAACCGCTGTGACGAACCCGTTCGAGGACGCCGAGGCCCGCTACGTGGTCCTGGTCAACGACCAGAACCAGCACTCGCTGTGGCCGACCGCGATCGAGGTCCCGGCCGGCTGGACCACGGCCTTCGGCGAGAACGACCGCCAGGCCTGCCTGGACTACATCGAGCAGAACTGGACCGACCTCGCGCCGCGCCCGACGACCGTCGGCTGACCCGTCGGCTGACCCCGAGGCTCCTGACCCCGAGGCTCCATTCCCCACACCCGCGTACGGCCCCGGCCAGGTGACGGAACACCTGGCCGGGGCGGCCGGTCACGCGCACTGAGCACCGCTCGATCACCTTGATCACCTTGATCGTCGCCGGACAGGCACCAGACAGGCACCAGAGGAGATGTCATGGCTCAGCAGAAGGAACCCACGACCGGGCAGCAGGCCGCGGCCAAGGGCGGTCGCGGTCCCGGATCGGCGCAGGAGGAGATCCTGTGCGGCCTTTTCGCTGAGGTCCTCGGTGTGCCGTCGGTGGGTGTCGACGACAACTTCTTCGCGCTGGGCGGGCATTCGGTCCTCGCGACCCGGCTGATCAGCCGGATCCGCACCACGCTCGGTGCCGAGCTCGGCATCCGGGAGCTGTTCCGGAACCCGACCGTCGCCAAGGTGGCGGAGCGGTTGAAGGAGGGGCGTCCGGCGCGTCCCGCCCTGGTTGCGGGGGAACGGCCGGAGGTGCTGCCGTTGTCGTTCGCGCAGCAGCGGCTGTGGTTCCTCGACCAGCTGGAGGGGGCGTCGGCGGTCTACAACAGCCCGTTCGCGTTCCGGTTGAGCGGTTCGGTGGACGTCGAGGCGTTGCAGGCGGCGATCGGTGACGTGGTGGGTCGGCACGAGGCGCTGCGGACGGTCTATCCGGCGGTCGACGGCCGGCCGCGTCAGCTGGTGCTGCCCGTCGGGGACGTCGAGGTGCCGTTCCGGGTCGAGCCCTGCACGGCGGAGGAGGTCGAGGAGCGGACCTCGGCCGAGGCCTTCGCCACCTTCGACCTGGCGACCGAGCTGCCGTTGCGGGTGGTGCTGTTCACGCTCGGCGAGGACGAGTCCGTCCTCGTCGTGACGACCCACCACATCGCGAGTGACGGTTGGTCGATGCGTCCGCTGTGGGAGGGGGTGGCGTCGGCCTACCGGGCTCGGTTGGCCGGGAAGGCGCCGGAGTGGGAGCCGCTGCCGGTCCAGTATGCGGACTACTCGCTGTGGCAGCACGGGCTGCTCGATGACGTCCTGGGTGAGCAACTGGCCTACTGGTCCGAGGCGTTGAAGGATTCGCCGCAGGAGTTGGCGCTGCCGCTGGACCGGCCCCGGTCGGGGGTGGTGTCGTCGGCGGGTGGCCTGGTGGAGATCGGGCTTTCCGCCGAACTGCACGTCGAGCTGGAGGCGTTGGCGCGTCGGCACGGCGTCACGCTGTTCATGGTGCTGCACGCGGCGCTGGCGGCGCTGTTGTCGCGGCTGGGCGCGGGCACGGACATCCCGATCGGCACGGTGGTGGCCGGGCGTTCCGACCAGGCGCTGGACGACCTGGTCGGGTTCTTCGTGAACGCGCTGGTGCTGCGGACGGATGTGTCGGGTTCGCCGAGCTTCGGTGAGCTGCTGGGCCGGGTCCGTGACACGGACCTGGCGGCGTTCACCCATCAGGACGTGCCGTTCGAGCGGTTGGTGGAGGAGCTGAATCCGGTCCGCTCCGCCTCGGTGCATCCGCTGTTCCAGGTGATGCTGGTGCTGCAGAACAACATCGAGGGGGTGCTCCGGCTCCCGGGTGTCACGCTGGAGACGGAGACCCTGGCCGCCGCTCCGGCCCGGTTCGACCTCAACGTGATCTTCTCCGAGAAGCACGACGCCGCCAGCGGCCCCGCCGGTATTCGGGCCGAACTCCACTACGCCGCCGACCTCTTCGACCACGCCACCGTCACCACGCTGGCCGAGCGCCTGCGTCAGGTGCTGGTCGCGATGGTGGTGGATGCGGGGCAGTTGGTCGGTTCGGTGGATGTGTTGGTGGGTGGTGAGCGTGAGCTGATCGTGTCCGGGTGGGGTGGTGACTCGGGTGCGGTGCCGGCGGGTTCGGTG